>WAMH01000001.1 GCA_015522395.1 Thermococcus sp.
AGGTTGGGTTTTTGACTCTCGCCCGCAGGGGAGGTCGTTTCCGCAGGTGGGGAGGTTGATGAACTCGAGGTTGAAGTGTCCGTCGGTTTGCCGTTTGTCTCGGTCTCCAGGGACTTCTCAACGAACAGCTTAAGCCCCTCGGGACTCAAAGCTCCAACGGCAACCCCCTTGAGGACCATGGTTCCGTTCTCGGCTTTGAAAATCACCATCGTCGGCGTCCCTGGGACGCGTATGTTGATTTCCTCGCCGGGCTTCTTTGGGACGTAGTAGCCGGCGTTGTCGGGCTGGATGACGAGAACCCGCCCATCAACCCAATAGCGGAGGTTCGTCAGTTCTCTTCCGCGGTGAACGTCCATCGAAACGCGGACGAAGCCCCTCAGAGTTTCTTCAGCCTCATGGGTTGGAAAAACCTGCTCTTTCATGTACCTGCAGGCCGGACAGGTCTCAGACTGGTAGAAGAGGAAGAAGTACTCCCCGTTGTGTTCGGAGATGAGTCTGCTAAGTTCATCCTGCGTCGAAACCGCGTGGAAATCCAGGTTGCCGTACGAGACCTTTGCCCCCGCAGCAAAACCCGCGAAAAGCACGAGAAGGAAAGCCATCAGCAGAGCCTTTCTCACCGTCCCACCCCGAAAGAGTGCTTCCCCGAGTTAAAAAGGATTTTTCTGAAGGAGTTTTCATGAAACCCCTGGAACTACGGCCCTTTGCTGAAAATTTGGAAAGAGAAGAGGAAATCAGCTCTTGGTCTCAAAGAACCTTTCTACAAGGTTGAGCTTCGGCTCCCTCTGCCAGAGCGGGGTCTTGTCCCACCTGTACGCGGGAACCTCCTCCTCGAAGGACGGCTTCTCATTGATGTAGAAGACACCCAGCGGAAGCGGGTCGCTCTCCAAGGCGCGCCTGAAAGCGGCCTCCCTGTCGTGCGGGTCGTGGTCGTCCATCCAGTAGGTGTGCTCCCTATACCATGCGTAGGTGTTCACCTTGTTGAAGCTGACACAGGGGTGGAGTATATCCACTATCGCGAGGCCCCTATGCCGAATCGCCTGCTTTATTACCTCGACGCTCTCCTTGAAGTAGCCCATGAAGGTCCTCGCCACGAAGGAAGCGTCAAGCGCCACCGCGAGTGCAACCGGGTTGAAGGGTTCTTCGAACACACCCCACGGTTGAGTAGGTGTTTTCATGCCCTTCATCGTCGTTGGGGACGCCTGACCTTTGGTGAGGCCGTAGACCTGGTTGTCGTGGATGAGGACGGTTATGTCCGGGTTCCTCCTTATGGCGTGGAGGAGGTGGTTTCCCCCTTCAGCGTACATGTCGCCGTCTCCACCTTCCGCTATTACCGTCAGTTCTGGATTAGAAGCCTTAACGCCCGTCGCTATCGGTATCGCCCTTCCGTGGAGCGTGTGATAGCCGTTGGCGTTGATGTAGTGGGGCATCTTCGCGGCCTGCCCAATTCCGCTGATTATCGCGACTTCGCTGGGCTTCAGTCCGAGTTCAGCCAAGGCGGAGATGAGTATGTTCCTTATGCCGAAGTTTCCACATCCGGGGCACCAGGCGATGTCCTTACTACCGGGCCTCCTCGGCTCAAAAAGCTCCCCTCCCGTGGAAAGCTGGACGTTCATTCTACCACCCCCTTGAGGGCATCCAAAACCTCTTCGACCGAGAAAGGCCTCCCATCGTACTTGAGAACCCTATGGTCTGCCTTAACTCCGAGTTCCTTCCAGAGCAAATCAGCGAACTGGCCGGTTACGTTGTTCTCCACGACTATCACCTTTCTGCCCTCGAAGAACTTCTTAGTTTCGGGGTTGAGCGGGTAGACCCAGCTGAAGTGCAGGTGAGCAACCTTTTCACTTCCAAGCTTTTCAAGTGCCTCCTCGACGACGTGGAAGGTAGAACCCCAGCTCACCACGAGGTATTCGGCGTTTTCTTTTCCAATCAGCTTCGGCAGAGGGGCGTTTCTCTTTATGGTCTCGAGCTTTTTGACTGCCCTCTTTTCCTGCATCTTTATTGTCAGCTCGGCATCCTCGGTTATGTCGCCCCACTCGTCGTGCTCGTTTCCGTTGGCTATCACGACCTCCTCGCCGTAGCCTGGAATAGCTCTCGGCGAGATTCCGTCCTCGGTCAGCTCGTACCTCCTGTAACCGGGCTTGGCCTCGACTATGTGGCGCTCGAACATTACCTTGCTCACATCGGGCGCGGGAAGGTTGTAGTAGGTGTCCACAAAGTACTGGTCGGTGAGGATTATCACGGGCACCTGGTATCTGTCCGCCAAGTTAAAGGCCTCCGCAGTGAGGTAGAAGGCCTCCTCAAGGCTTCCTGGGGTGAGAATTATCCTCGGGAAGTCGCCGTGGCCCGCGTAGAGGACAAGGTTTAAATCACCCTGCATAGTCCTCGTTGGTAGTCCAGTTGCAGGCCCCGGCCTCTGGGCGAGGTGGATTACCACAGGGTTCTCGGCCATTCCGGCTAAGCTGAGCGCCTCGCTCATGAGCGCGAAGCCACCGCCGGAAGTGCTCACCATCGCCCTCGCCCCAGCGTACCAGGCCCCTAAGGCCATGTTTATGGCGGAAATCTCGTCCTCGACCTGCTCGACCACTATCTCGAACTCCTCCGCTTTCTGAGCCGCGAATGTGGAAACACCTGTTGACGGACTCATCGGGTAGAAGCTGAGGAAGTTCATTCCGCCGGCGAGGGCGCCTATTCCTACCGCCTCCGTTCCGGTGAGGAGAACGTCTCCGGCGGCTTTTTCATCCCTCTGAACATCAACCGCTATGGTTCCCTCCTCGCAGAGCTTAACGCCGAGGTCATAGCCCTTCTTTGCGGCTTCGATGTTCTTCTTCACGACGTTCTCGCCCTTGCTCTCAAAGCGCTTCCTTATGTGCTCCTCAACTGCCTCAAAGTCGCCGTGGAAGAGGCCGACTATAAGGCCAGCGGCAGTTGTGTTGAGGTAGAGCTGGCTCCCGGTTTCAAGGGCCATCTTCGTGAGCGGAACCTCAACGAGGTTGACTTTGTCCAAGAATGTCTCTTCGACGTTCTCCCTCTCGCCAAGAACTACGGTGGTCTCGCTCAGTCTGTTCTCCACCCAGCTCAGGACGCCCTGCTTGAAGGGCACGAGGATGTCTATCCTCTTCACGAAGGCCCTTACAGGCTTCGATGAGACCCTGATCTCGGTGGTGTTTATCCCGCCCCTGACGCGGGACATGTACCCCTTGTTTGCATAGACGTGATAGCCCGACCTTTTGAGGGCGTGGGTCAGTATCTCCTCAACCGTCTGGATGCCCTGACCGGCCGCTCCGCCCAGAACTATGGAGACATCACCCCTAAACTCAGCCATCCTATCAGCTCCCGTAAGTTTTGATGTTTACCAAGTGTTGGTTCGTTAAGCGACCTTATATAATTTTCCATCTGTGTTCACCGTTATACAGTTCCAACCCAAAAGGTTAATATGTGGGAACAGCGAACTTAGTGTGAGGTGATTGCTGTGGAAGTAACCGACAGAGAGGTTTTTGAGATAGCGGTGAACGCGGAGATAAAGGCCAAAGAGGCCTACGAAAAGCTCGCATCACTCACGAAGAGCGACATCATAAGGGACGAACTGCTCTTTCTTGCGAAAGAGGAGGACAAGCACCGCGAGGTAATCGAGAAGATGGCGGAGAGGTTCCAGAGTGAGGAAGGCACACCGCGGAAGATCAATGTAAATACTATGGGCGAGTTCAAGGTCATAGCGGAGAAGATGGCTGAAGTGATAAAGAAGCCCGACGTGAACCTTGACGAGATATACGAGATAGCCATGGAGGCCGAGAAGGTCAGTGAAAAGCTCTACAGGGAGCTGGCTTCCTACGCGGCAAACGAGAAGACGAGGACGATCCTCGAGATGCTGGCGGATATGGAGGCCAACCACTACACCATCCTCAGAAAGCAGTACGACTACATCATGCGCTACCCCGAGCTTTACAAGGAGGAGTTCTACGACCAGCTGATAAAGGACATAAACTTCAACTTCTGAAGGTTTACTTTCCCGGGGGGGACGATGAGGGCGCTCGGCAAACTGAAGTACTCGGGAATCCTCGCCGGCTTAGTCTACTGGCTCTTCGTCGCGTGGAGCATAAGCCGAAACCATTGGTTCTCCTTCTTTCACAACGCCCTGAGCGACCTCGGCGACCCTGCTAAGGCCACTTCGCCGTGGATATACAACTACGGCCTCATGGTCTCGGGCTTGCTCGTCTTCCTCTTTTCCATCTACCTTATAGCCGCATCCGAGAACAAGCTCCAGACGGTAGGGGGTGCCTACATCAGCATTTCAGCCCTCTTCTTAGCGCTCATTGGCGTCTTCCACGGCGGAACGAGGCCCCACGTCTTTGTCTCCACTTACTTCTTCATCCAGTTCTTCCTCGGGGCAATCCTCTACGGCCTGGGGAGCGGGAGAAAGGCCCTGAGGTACGGCTCCGTCTTGATCTTCCTCCTGGCCCTCATTGGAGATTTCCTCCAATGGCCCTCCATAGCTCTGCTGGAGACCTACGAGATAGTGCTCGTGATGGCGTTTACCCTGCTGGTTGTTCCCGAAAAGTGAAGGGGATTCCGCTCTGAGAATGAGTGATTCGTTTTTATTTTTCGTTTTCATTTCTGCAAGAGACAGAAAAGGAAGAGAAGCTCACTCGAGCTTCTTGTAGCAGAACCACCAGTCGTAGCACTCTATCTCGCCCTTGGCCTTAGCTTCCTCGCGCTCCTTAATCTGCTCGACGGTTCCAGCCGGCGGGACGATGGCCCTGTCGCCGATAAGCTCGTTGTTGGGCCACTTGTGCGGGAGTGCAACGCCCTTCTCGTCGCTGGTCTTGAGGGCCTTGACAAGCCTTATAACCTCGTCCCAGTCCCTGCCAACTTCGGCCGGGTAGTAGACTATCGCGCGAATAACGCCCTTGTCGTCAACGACGAAGACGGCCCTCGCGGTCTGTGTTGAACCGCTCGGTATCATGCCAAGGGCTTCAGCGAGGTCTCCGCGGTCGTCCGCAATTATCGGGAAGGTTATCTCCTCCCCAAGGTTCTCCTTTATCCACTCAGCCCACTTGAGGTGGCTGAACACCTGGTCAACGCTCAGTCCGATCGGCTCGACGCCGAGCTTCCTGAACTCCTCGGCGCGCTTCTGCATGGCGTAGAACTCGGTCGTACAGACCGGGGTGAAGTCAGCAGGGTGGCTGAAGAGCACGAACCACTTGCCCTCTTTGGCGAAGTGCTCCGGCAGCTTTATCCTTCCAAAGGTCGTGTTGACCTCAACTTCCGGGAACTTTTCTCCTATGACGACCATTTTTCATCACCTCTCTTTTTCTGTGTCGTCTTCACTATAAACCATGCTGGTTCGAATATATAAATCTTTCGGTTCGTTTTCTGGAGAAATCTTGACGGATACGCAAGGAGTTTTTAAGCCCCCGGACATCCCGTCAAGAACTATGCTTCACTACTCGTCACTGTGCAAAATAGGGCAAAAAGCACTAGTCGATAATACAGTCAAAAAAGAGAGCATTCGCCTTAAACTTTCTTCACATCAACCCACGTTGAATGATATGCAGAACCGTTGCCGTACTCTTGAACGGTCTCGTCCGTCGTCAGAAAGTTCGCGTTCCAGCCGAGCAAGCTGACCCAGAATGCCTTGTAGAGGAGGACGACACCCTTCGGAACGTCGGTGCTGAGCTTTGCCCTCGTCCTAGTCCGTCCGTTCTCGTTGAAGACCTCCACCGCGTCCCCGTCTTCAATCCCCCTCTCCTCTGCGTCCTCCGGATTGATGTAGAGGTTAGGATCCACCATCCCATAGGTGTTGTGATACTGGCTCGTTATCGTCATCCTGTGGGTGGGCGTGAGCAGTCTGAGCGGGTATCTCCCTTCGGACCTTTTGTATTCCGGGAAAGGACTCAAACCGCGTTCAACGGCCCTCCGTGAGTAGAACTCGATCTTCCCGCTCGGCGTTTCCCACTTCCTTGGCTTTTCCGGCACTTTGACGAAGCCGTTCCTCTTAAGCTCGTCCCAGCTCAGCCCGTTGATTTCAAGGATTTTCCTTATCACTTCCTCGTCGCTCTCGTGGAGGTAAGGATTGTTTATTCCGAGGGCCTTTGCCAAGAGCCTTGTAACCTCGCTGTTACTCTTTCCATAGGGCCTTGCCACAGGCTCATTTAGGGCAACGTAGCGGTGGTAGTAGCTGTCGGCTATGTCAAGCCGCTCGAAGAAGGTGTTCGCCGGCAGGACAACGTCTGAGTAAAGCGCAGTATCGGTTAGAAAGATGTCGTGCGTAACGACGAAGATGTCATTCTCTTCTAGTGCTCTCCTCAGCCTCCTCTGATTTGGCAGGCTCGCGAGCGGGTTGGAGTTGTAGACGTAGAGGAACCTTATCTCCCCGC
>WAMH01000002.1 GCA_015522395.1 Thermococcus sp.
CTCATAGCCTTCATCCAGGCCGGAGCGTTCGTCTACGGGCTGTACATCTTCGTGATGGTGATAGTGAACTTCGCGGTTTCACTGATGTGAGGTGGTAGAATGGGAAGGCTCTTTGGAACCTTTGGCGTCCGTGGAATAGCGAACGAGAAGATAACGCCGGAGTTCGCCCTTAAAATGGGCATGGCCTTCGGGACGATGCTCAAGAGAGAAGGAAGGGAAAGGCCCCTCGTCGTGGTCGGCAGGGACACCCGCGTCAGCGGTGAAATGCTCAAGGACGCTTTAATAAGCGGCTTGCTCAGCGTTGGCTGCGACGTCATTGACGTCGGCATCGCCCCAACGCCCGCCATACAGTGGGCGACAGCTCACTTCGAGGCGGACGGCGGGGCAGTTATCACCGCCAGCCACAACCCACCGGAGTACAACGGCATAAAGCTCCTCGAGCCGAACGGCATGGGCCTCAAGAAAGAACGCGAGGCTGTCGTTGAGGAGATCTTCTTCAATGGAGACTTCGACAGAGCTAAATGGGACGAAATAGGCGATGTTCGCGAAGAGGACATCATCAAGCCCTACATCGAGGCGATAAAGGCCAGGGTTGATGTCGAGGCGATAAAGAAGAGAAAACCGTTCGTTGTCGTTGACACATCCAACGGTGCCGGAAGCCTAACCCTCCCCTACCTCCTCAGGGAGCTCGGGTGCAAGGTTGTCAGCGTTAACGCCCACCCCGACGGCCACTTTCCAGCTAGAAATCCCGAGCCGAACGAGGAGAACCTCAGGGGCTTCATGAAGATAGTAAAAGCCCTGGGAGCGGACTTCGGCGTTGCTCAAGACGGGGATGCAGACAGAGCCGTCTTCATAGACGAGAACGGCAGGTTCATACAGGGCGACAGGACCTTCGCGCTCGTTGCCGGTGCCGTGCTGAGGGAAAAGGGTGGCGGGCTCCTCGTAACGACAATAGCGACATCCAACCTTCTCGACGATATAGCGAAGAGAAACAATGCCAAAGTCATGCGCACAAAGGTCGGCGATTTGATAGTTGCCCGCGCTCTCCTCGAGCACAACGGCACCATCGGCGGCGAGGAAAACGGCGGCGTTATCTTCCCGGACTTCGTTCTGGGAAGAGACGGCGCGATGACTACCGCCAAGATAGTTGAAATCTTCGCCAAATCCGGCAAAAAGTTCAGCGAGCTTATCGATGAGCTTCCGAAGTACTACCAGTTCAAGACGAAGAGGCACATTGAGGGCGACAGGAAGGCGATAGTTGCCAAGGTCGCCGAACTGGCTGAAAAGAGGGGCTACAGGGCGGACACCACGGACGGAATCAAGGTTCTCTTTCCCGACGGCTGGGTTCTCGTGAGGGCCAGCGGAACCGAACCCATAATCAGGGTCTTCAGCGAGGCCAAGAGCGAGGAGAAGGCAAGGGAATACCTCGAGCTGGGACTTGAGCTGTTAGAGTATGCGATAAGGAACTGATTTTTCTCTCCATCTTTAGACATTTAGAAAGTTGTACCAAAATTGTTATACCTACCACGGATGAAAGGCATATCGACCAAACCTAACTGGGTTAACGGTCAACTCGGCGGATGACGGGGTGAGATCATGGGGAAGATGACCTTAGCGGCGGCGCTTCTTATTCTTCCCATTCTTCTGGCAGAACCCGCAATGGCCGCAGCTCCATACTGGCTCAAGCCCGGCTCTCAGGTTGTTTACTTCGCCAACGGGACAATGGAGAGGGAATACGGTGGGGGAGCTTACTACATAAGAAACGGTTGCATCGCTAACCTCGGTTTCCAGAGCGCACGCCTCGTTTTCAGGGTTGTGGACGTTTCTAGGGGCTGGGCGACTATCAACGTGACGCTGGTTCTTTACGGGGATAAATCCCTCAGGTGGCCCTTCTCAGATGTATACGCCTACTACCTCTCCACCTGCAATCCGCCGTTTCCCGATCCCATCAACACCACCCCGTATGCCAGGAACAACGTCTCCCTAAAGTGGTCCGACTACGGAACGATGCTTGCCCTGCACGGCGCTTACAGGATACATCTGTCCACAGGAATGGTCTATTCAATGGACGGTAAATTTTACGGCCACACGCTGCTCTTCGGCCTGTACCCAGTCTCCAACGGCACCTATGTTGTCCTAGGAGTTAAGCGCCTGTATTTCAACGACGTCCGCGTTCTGAACTCCACAACCTACGTAACCTACTACCGCAACTTCACGGGACCCAACGTCCTTCTCCTGAGCGAGCCGACCAACCTCACGGACCCGAGCGGGGCGAGTGCTTTTCTAAGGACGGTGGCGGTCTTCAATCCGGGCGATGACCTGACGCTGGGTTTCATGGGCGCCGTTCCGGACCTGGAGGCCTCCCTCGGGATAGGCGTCCTCACGATAAGTGACAACAGGATAATGGCCAGACCCCATTTCTCCGGAGGGAAACTCAAAAAGGCCGTAGCCCCCGGGATCATCCTGTACGAGTTCAGCTTTCCAAAGGCAGAGAAGACGAACCCGCGTTCCCTCCAGCTTGCAACCGCTCCCGCAGTTTCCAGCCTCTGGGTCATACTGGCAATAGCGGGTCTTTTGCTACTCGCAGGGGTGCTCCTGCTCAGGAGGAGGTGATAACGTGGGAAGGTTCAGGGATCTCTTCATCTGGGAGCTTGGCGATTCGCTGAGGCTGCTGCTTTTTCTCCTGGGGGTTCCCCCCCTCACGTACCTGCTGGCGGTGGGCTACCTGAGGGCCCAGTGGGATGTGGGGTCGGTTTCTTCTCACCTTCCCCCAGTTTTCACCGCCGGCTCTTTTCTGGGGAGCATCACCGCGCTTCACCTCTTTGATTATCCCTCCCTCTCAACCGGATTCTGGGTTCTTCTCTCACTCCTCGTTGCGGTCTTCTCCGTCATGACCTTTCGCTACGACAGGGAAAACGGCTACGCGCTCTCTGTTTACTCACTTCCCTTCGGTAAGAGTGAAATATTCACGGCAAAGGTTCTCTCTGCCCTTGTACTTTCCTTACTCTCGCTCTACGTTCCCCTTCTTATCGTGGACGTGTTTCCCAACGTTGACATACTAGAAGGAATAAGGGAGATAGTTTTCACGGAGCGGTACCTCTACCTGCTCGTCTTCGCCACGTACTTCGTTCTCTTTTCGCTCTCGGTCTCAACTCTCTTCTCAGTTCTCCTGGAAAACATGTTCCTGGCGTTCATAGCATCGTTCTTCTTCCTCGTCCTTCCCTTCTTCGCGGGCCTCAGCTGGCCGCCCTTCTCTTTCGTCCCCATGCTCGCAAGGTCGCTATCCTGGGCCTCTCCATTCTCAACGGACTGGCTCACGTGGGGGCTCGTGGTGCCGGCGCTTCTGCTGCTCGTCTCAGAGGTGATGTTCACGAGGAGGGATGTGAAGTGAGGAGAACGCTGTTCGTGCTCATTTTAGCCTTCACGCTTTCGCTACTCGGTGTCTGGGGGGCTTACCTGACTGTGGAGGGAAGCCAAGGGTTCATAGGACCTGCCGTCATCTCGGGCTCAAAGGACGGCATCACCTACGTCGCCGTTCATTCCTCCGGCTGGATGGTCATAAACGCGAGCTTCAACGGCAGGGGAACAGTCGTTGTGCTGGATCAGCTCTCAAACGAGGCACTCTTTGCCTCCAACGTCAGCGGCCACCTCAACGTTCCGATAGTTCTTCCCCGGGAGGGCAGCTATGCTATCTACATCCCCAACGGCTCCCTGACCCTCTCAGGTCATTACAACGGAATCCACCCCACCTCAAGGGTTCAGAAAGTCCTCTACGCTTCAATAGCGGTCCTGTCTTTTGCCCTAGCATTGTGGAGGTGGTGGAGGTGATTAAAGCTGAGAAGCTGACCAAGAGGTTCGGCAAAATCGTCGCCCTCGACGGCGTCACGGTTGAAATTCCCGAGGGCTTCAACCTAATTCTCGGACCAAACGGCGGTGGTAAGAGCACGTTCTTCAAGCTTGCAACTGGTGTTTACAGACCAACTTCGGGCAGAATAAAGCTCATGGGAAAGGACCCATGGAAGGACGCCGAAGTCAAGGGAAAAATCGGCGTTGCCTACGACCCGGTCTCTTTCCCTCCCCTAATCTCAGGGAGGGAGTGGCTTGAGTTCATCGCAAGGTCAAAAGGTTACGATGAAAACGAGGTGAAGCGCGTTGAAAAGCTGTTCAAGCTCGACTTTCTGGATGAGAGAACGGGGAGCTATTCCTCGGGAATGCTGAAGAAGTTAGCCATAGCCCAGGCTTTTGTTGGAAACCCGCAGCTCGTCATGATAGACGAACCCCTCTCCAACCTTGACTTCGAGAGTATGGAGATGTTTGTGAGACTCCTCAGGAGGGAAAAAGATGAGAGGAGTTTTCTGATAATAAGCCACATCTGGGAGCCTCTGATGCCGGTCGTTGACAGAATTTACGTCATAGCGGGCGGGCAACTCATTCTCAGCGGAGAAAAGGAAGAGGTGGAAAACGAGGTAGAAAAGCTCTTCAAGCTACGGCTTGACGCATAATCCACTCAGTATCTCACCGGCCTCCTCAACGCTGAGCGGTGTTTCCTTCAGTCCCAGCATGTGGAAAAGTTTCACTATCTCCGGGACGTCAAGATTGGCGCTCTCTATCAGTTCCGGTCTTGAGAAAAGCTCCCTCGGTGTTCCCTCAAATAGGACTTCTCCTTTGAGCACGTAAACCCTGTCCGCCAAGCGGATGAGCCTGAGGTCGTGGGTTACAACAACAACCGTCTTTTTCTCGGCCTTCCATCCCCTTATCATCTCCAGAACGAAGTTTCTGTTTCTCAGGTCAAGGTCCCTCGTCGGTTCGTCGAGGAGCAGGACTTCAGGTTCCATGCTCGTCACGCATGCTATAGAGGCCTTTTTCTTCTCCCCTCCGCTGAGGTTGTAGGGATGTCTCTCGGCAAGCCTTTCTATTCCAAGTTTTCTGAGCTCTTCCCGGGCCCGTTTCAGCCCCTTCTCTTTCCCCCACAGGTGGACCGGGCCGAAGGCCACATCCTCCAGAACGGTCGCGCTGAAAAGCATGACGTCCGGGTTCTGGAACAGGAATCCAACCTTCCGCCGGAACTCTGGGTCTGTCATGGTTTCCTCCGTTATCGGCTTCCCCTCGAAGAGTATCTCCCCCTCACTTGGTAACACAAGTGCGTCCATCAGCTTCAGGAGGGTCGTTTTTCCCGCGCCGTTGGGGCCAACTATCGCCACGGTTTCCCCTTTTTCTATCTCCATGTTGATGTTCCTCAGCGCCCATTCTCCGGTTGGGTATCGGTATGAGACGTTTTTAATCTCGTAAACCTTCATAGTAACCCCCTCGTGAAGGCCAGAGTAAGAAGGACAACAAGCGCTGTTACGATTGAGAAAGCGTAGTCCACCTTTCCAAGCCGGAACTCCCTTATAGGCTGAACTTCGTTGGTGTAGCCCCTTGAAAGCATGGCGTAGTAAATGTCTTCTCCAAGGGCGTTTGCCTTTATGAAAGTTGCACCTATGTGTTTTCCTGCCTCCTTCCAGCTTTCCACCATGCCGAGTTCACCCGCGAGTCTTGCACGTCGAGAGTGCATGGCATCTAAGAGAAGCTTCGCAAGAAGGAAGACGTACCTGTAGGTGAGGGTGGTTATCGTTATTACCATTCCGGGAACCCTGAACGAGGCTAGGGCCGAAACTATCTCGTTCCACCTGCTCGTCATTGTGAACAGTATTGCATAGGAAACGGCCGTTGCAACTCTCAGCGTGAACAGAACCGCCCAGCGGATTCCCTCCCATGTTGCAGTAAGGCCGAGAACTTTGAAAGCCGTCTCACCTGGGACCATAAAAATCGATGGGATGGCAATTATCCCGGTGAATACTGGAATGAAAATCCAGACCCTTTTTGTGAACTCAACCACAGGGAGCTTTGACATGACTGCAAGAACGAGGGCAAGGAAGTAGAACGCAACCACTATCCTAATGTCTTGAAGGGAAACAACGGTTGCCACGAGAACCACAAGGGAGACCGTTTTAAGCCGTGGGTCGAGGCGTTGAAGGAGGCCGTTCTTCCGGGTGTGTCTCTCCGAAAACACGGCCTCCGTTGTGAACTCCAGAACTTCCCTTGCCGTATCCTCGAGGAACCCCATTGCCCTCACCAAAATTGAAAGAAATCAGGAAGAAGCGCCCTTCCCAACCACGAACCTTACTAGGGCGTAGTAGAGGAATATTACAAGTGCCGTCCCGACCACCGCCGAGATGATGTATCCAATGGATGCGTGCAGTTTGTCTTCCCAGCCGGGAACGTTGTAATCTGGGAGAACCGCGTGGTTCCAGATGTCTGCTAGCTTTTCCATTCCCGGAAGCTTTTGACCGACCATCTGCTCAACGGTGTTGACGTCCCATTCACCCCACGCGTCACTGTAGTTCCAGACGAGGAGTATCCCTATGGGTGAGAGGATTATCATGACCCCAACAATGGCGAGCAACGTTTTTGTGACCCTGTCCATTCAATCACCCCCTTGTCTTGGTTATTGTCCTCATGGCAAAAAGGTCGGGCCTGCTCTTCTTGACGTACCACACTACTGCCGCTGTGACGACGGCGGCGGCCGGGCCGGCGGTAACGAGGTGCGCTATTGCCATCGCCGGAACGGAAACTCTCAGTGGATACGGGCAGTAACCGGGCTGTAGGTAGGGCTGGATGCCAAGTTCAATTCCCGCCATAATCGCCGCCGTCACTATTCCCACATAGGCACCTATGCCCGCGGATACAATCTCATTGAGCTTCAGCCTCCGTGTAAGGAAGCGGTAGGTGTAGTAGCCGACGAAGGGCAGGACAACGCCCATGTTGAAGACGTTTGCGGCGTAGGTCGTTATCCCACCATCGCCAAAGAAGAGAGCCTGTATCAGGAGCACTATTGTCAGAGATACTGTTGCCGCCCAGGGGCTGATTAGTATCGCTATTATCGTCCCTCCAACGATGTGGGCCGTCGTTCCCCCGGGAACTGGCATGTTGTACATCATCACAAGGAACGAAAAGGCCGTCAGAACTCCTAAGAGTGGCACTTGGCTTGGCTTTAGGTTCTTGAGCCACCTGAAGGCCTTGTACCATATCGGTATCATTATCAGATAGAAAAACGCACAGGTATACGGGCCGAGGTAGCCATCTGGGATGTGCAATTTCACCACCTCTTTCATCGGTTGGTGTTATCAAAACCCTAAATAGTGCTATCCTATAAAAAGTTTTCTAAAAACAGTGTTACAAACCTTTGGTTCAAAACCCGAACACATTAAGAGAAAAGGAAATAGGGCTCAGAGGTAACCCCTGTCCTCTTCCTCCTGGGTTGAGGGCGGCATCCCCTGCTCGAGCATCGCCCTCTGCATCTCCTGGACCTTCTGGAGTATCTCCTCGGTTTCCTTGGCCCTCTCGTCTAAGGCGGACATGTCGAGTTCGATTCCGAGTATCTTCGCAACTGCCGAGAGAACCGCTTTAGCTGCCTTGGCATCGACTATGTAGCCGAGACTCTCGCCGAGCAGGCTTATCCCGTACATCGAGCGGAGCTTGCCCATGCCAAGGAGAAGGCCTGCCGCTCCCACAATGGCTCCGCCCTCGTCTTCCCTCCAGAGGACCTCAACTGAACAGTCCTTGAGCTTCTCCTGGTAGTAGCTTACGAGTTCCTCGTGAGTTACCGCCGCCAAGACCCTCGGCTCGCCCTTAAGCTCCGGGACCTGGTAGCCGCCCATGGTTATTATTTCCCTCGTCCCGAACTCGGCAACGAAGTCCAGCATCTTGCCAACGACCTCGTAGTGGCCGGGGCTGTCCGTTGGAGCGACCTGCTGGTCGCCGGTGATGATAATGATGTCCCGCCCGTTTTCGTCGGGGTTCTTCCAGTAGTAGAACTCGTTCTTCATCAGCTCGACGACGGAGTTCTTCTTGATGAGAACCTGGTGCATGAAGTGCGGTGAGTAGAGTTCTGCGAACTTGACCGCGTTGAGTTCCTGGATGAGGTGATCTGCCGCCAGCTTTCCGACGAGTCCTATTCCCGGAAGGCCCTCGATGAACACGGGGTC
>WAMH01000003.1 GCA_015522395.1 Thermococcus sp.
GACCCACGGCCCCTGGGCGCTCTCGATCTTCCTTATGGTCACGTAGAGGCCCTTATCCTTCAGCTCCTGCAGTTCTTCCCTAATCCAGTCGAGTTTCGCCATGAGAACCACCGGTGTTTATTGGTCATCGACGTATAAAAGTTTTGCACTGTCCGGTTCAGTGCAGCCTGATGATGAGCGCGGTGATGGCCAAAATCGCGAGGGCGACACTTCCACCGACCTCTATCATGTATTCATGCCTCGGATCGGGGTAGCGCTCTATTATGCGGATCGAGAGGCCCGCGCCACTTGGTCCGCCCCGCGCGGTTATGCTTATTCCCCAGCCGCGCCGGCTGAGCGGATAGACCGGTGGGATCACGCCGGTGAAGAAGTCGAGGAAGAGGTGGCTGGGCCAGCCGATGGAGAAGAGGAGCGCGTAGGGATTGCCTGAGAGGTACGCGAGAAAGAAGACCGGGAGGGCAAAGAGGAGCGAGTGGAGGTAGGAGCGGTGCTCCCTGCAGAACGCGTCGAGATCCGGGAACAGGGCGCCGAGGATTAGGGCTAATGCCCCGCCCCACGTTGGTTCGTTTGAGATTGCGAGGTATGCCAGAGTCGGTATCGAGGCGTGTTCGAAGGGGTCCATGGCAAAAGCCTTAAACTATGGCGCCTCAAAAAGCTTTAGGTGAACCGCATGCCGGGTGAAGTCCACGAAGTTAAGATTCTCGAGAAGCCCTGGGTTGAGAAGTACAGGCCCCGGAGGCTCGACGACATAGTCGGTCAGGATCACATAGTCAAGAGGCTCAAGCATTACGCCAAGACCGGCTCGATGCCGCATCTGCTCTTTGCGGGGCCTCCTGGCGTCGGGAAGACAACCGCGGCTTTGGCCCTCGCGAGAGAACTCTTCGGCGAGAACTGGAGGCACAACTTCCTCGAGCTGAACGCGAGCGACGAGCGCGGGATAAACGTCATTCGCGAGAAGGTGAAAGAATTTGCAAGGACGAAACCCGTTGCAGGGGCCAGTTTCAAGATAATCTTCCTCGACGAGGCCGATGCCCTAACGCAGGACGCCCAGCAGGCGTTGAGGAGAACGATGGAGATGTTCTCTAACAACGTTCGCTTCATCCTGAGCTGCAACTACTCGTCAAAGATAATCGAGCCGATACAGAGCAGATGCGCCATCTTCCGCTTCAGGCCGCTGGACGATGAGGCCATATCTGAGAGGATAAGGTACATCGCGGAGAACGAGGGCCTCGAGCTGACGGAGGAAGGACTTCAGGCAATACTCTACGTTGCCGAGGGGGACATGAGGCGCGCGATAAACGTTCTCCAGGCCGCTGCCGCCCTCGACACCAGGATAACAGACGAGAACGTCTTCCTCGTCGCCAGCAGGGCGAGGCCGGAGGACATCAGGGGAATGATGGAGCTCGCTTTGGAGGGCAACTTCCTCAAAGCGAGGGACAAGCTGCGGGAGATTCTCCTCAAGCAGGGCCTCAGCGGGGAGGATGTTCTCATCCAGATGCACAAAGAGGTCTTCAACCTGCCGATTCCCGAGGATAAGAAGGTCGCTTTGGCCGACAAGATAGGCGAGTACAACTTCCGCCTCGTCGAGGGGGCCAACGAGATGATACAGCTCGAAGCTTTGCTAGCTCAGTTCACCATAATGGGCAAGTGATAGCTATGCCGAGGGAGATGCCCTGGGTCGAGAAGTACAGGCCGAGAAAGCTTAGCGAGATAGTCAATCAGGAGAAGGCGATAGAGCAGGTTAAAGCCTGGATAGAGGCGTGGCTCCACGGTCATCCGCCCAAGAAGAAGGCGTTGATCTTAGCAGGCCCGCCCGGAAGCGGGAAAACCACCACTGTCTACGCCCTCGCTCACGAGTACGGCTTCGAGGTAATCGAGCTGAACGCGAGCGACGAGCGAACCTACGAGAAGATAGAGCGCTACGTTCAGGCCGCCTACACAATGGACATCCTTGGAAAGAGCAGAAAGCTCATCTTCCTCGACGAGGCGGACAACATAGAGCCGAGCGGCGCTAAAGAGATAGCCAAGCTCATAGATAAAGCCAGAAACCCGATAATAATGGCGGCCAACCATTACTGGGAGGTTCCGAGGGAGATACGCAACAAGGCCCAGATAGTTGAGTACAAACGCCTCACCCAGAGGGACATAATCAAGGCACTGGTTAGGATTCTCCACAGGGAAGGGGTTACAGTCCCCAAGGAGGTCCTCTACGACATTGCAAAGCACGCCAACGGCGACCTTAGGGCGGCCGTAAACGACCTCCAGACCGTCGTGACCGGTGGAGTCGAGGACGCCCACGAGGTTTTAGCCTACCGCGACACCGAGAAGAGCGTTTTTCAGGCCTTGGCACAGGTCTTCGCAACGGACAACGCCAAGAAGGCCAAACTCGCGGTTCTGGGCGTCGACATGTTCCCCCACGAACTCCTCCAGTGGATAGACGAGAACGTCCCCTACGTCTATTACAAGCCCGAGGACATAGCTAGAGCTTACGAGGCGATAAGCAGGGCCGACATGTACCTCGGGAGGGCGCAGAGGACCGGAGCGTATTCCCTCTGGAAGTACGCGACCGACATGATGACGGCTGGAGTTGCCGTTGCCGGCGTCAAGAAGAAGGGCTTCGTCAGGATCTACCCGCCGAAGACAATAAAGCTCCTCACTG
>WAMH01000004.1 GCA_015522395.1 Thermococcus sp.
AGAAGATCCCGCTTCCAGTGACGCTCTCTATGAAGTCCTCGAGCTCCTTCTGGACGAGCTGCTCGTGGGGCTTCATCCTGTCCAGCTCGATGAAAACGTAATCGACCTTTTTCGTCGGGATGTCGTACTTCGGAACTTTCTCAACTCCCATTTTTGACCCTCCGTAAGCTTGAACCTGCAGATGAGTATCGAAACGGGGGGTAAAAAGGCTTTCCCTTTCAAAAAGACATGTCTTCCGGCCATTCTCCGGTAACCTGTTGAGAAATTTGAGGATTTTAAGGTGTAACAGTTAAAACACTAAAGGCCCAGCCAGCCCCAGTGAGGAACGTCACCGACCTGCCTTCACAGTGACCACGTTCCGGCTTATCCCCCGAAGGAGAGAAGAGACCAACGTAAAGGGCGTGCAAATCACAACCTTACCCGCTATATTCTGGTGGGCCCGCGGGGATTCGAACCCCGGACCTCCACCTTGTAAGGGTGGCGTCATGACCATCTAGACCACGGGCCCGCCCGGAATAAGGAAAGGGCGGTGAGTTATAAAATTTTCTACTTCTCCACCCCCCTCCTCACCTTCACCGCCAATCCGCTCTGGAAGACCTTAAGTTCTTCCCCGTTAAGGAGCGTCTGACCGGTAGCGAGAAGCTCGTCCCTCTCGTTCACCACCAGAACTTCATCATAGGACCGTATTCCCGGGTCGGCATCGACCACAAACTTCGCGAAGACGTTCTTTCCGCGCTTCGCGAAGGGTTCTGCATCCTCGTTGACGACAACGCGCATCCTTGGGAACGGGAGGACTTCGTGGAGCCTCCTTGCCCCTTCAACCCCGAGCGTTAATAAGCCGTCCTCGGCCCTAAACGTCGCTAAGTGCTTGCCCTTGTCTTTAATCTGCCTCGGCATGCCCGTCTTCCTCGACAGCTCGACGAAGGCATCTCTGAAGGCTTCTCCGGCCCCTTCTCCAAACTGGTATTCGGCGATGGCTATGATGTATTCCTTAGCCTCCCCTTTCCGCGGCTTCTCTATGGTAAAGTCCTCCTCGCCCTCGCTCTGGGCGAAGGGGTAGCTTAAGCTGAGGTACTTCGGAATCTCACCGAAAATCGGGTGCTTCACCGTTTCCGGGAATTTTCTCTCTACACGCTCCGCCCGTTCTCTGGCCCTAACGGCTGTGGGCCACCTCAGGGATTCCTCGCTCACCTTGAAGAAGGCGCTGGCTTTGGTTACCGGCTCGTTCTTCTCAAGGTACTCTCTGTACTCGAGCAGGCGCTTGTAGGCCGCGAACATCTTGGGGTGGCTCCTAGCGCGCTCGTCAACCAGCTCCCACAGCGTTCCTTCCTTTATCGCCTGCTTTACCCTATTGAGTTCCTCCCTTATGACCCAGAGGTTGTGAATCGCAAGCAGTCTTGCCCTCTCTTCCTTTGGCATCTCCCTGAGTTCCTGAGGCGTGTAGCGACTGCAAACTGGACAGGAGCAGGGGAAGTACTCAAGTTCATCAAGCCTTTTCGTGCCCTCTGGCGTTAGGTAGCGGTCGTCTTTAGCATACAGGGCGTAGCTTGCCGAATCGAAGAGGTCTATTCCCATGGCAACGGCCAAAGCGAAAATCATGGGGTGTCCGGCCCCGAATAGGTGGACCGGCCTGTCCGGTCTGAGGCCGAGCTTCGAGGCGATAACCACGTCAACTAAGTCGCGGTAGCGGTAGCTCTCCATGAGCGGGACGACGGCACCGATTGGATGGATTTCGAAGTTCATCTCGCTGAGTCTTTTAGCGGCGTAGGTTCTCAGGTCGGGGTGGGTGGATCCCTGAATGGCCGCGTTCATCGCTATCTCCTTTATTTCCTCCGCTTCCCTTGCCCTCTCCAGCGTTATCCTCAAGTCCTCCTCGGCCTTCTCTCTCGGAACGTCTGGCGGGGTTGGTATGTCGAGGAAAGTCCCTATATCAACACCTATATCGTGCTGGAACTGGACTATCTCGCGGTTCGTGACCTCGACGCCTCCATAGCGCATGAGCTGGAAACTGCCGGAGTCAACCTCGATTATCCCGTCGTAGTCGAGAAGCTCGTGGATGCCCACCTCCAGGGCCTTCTCCCTCAGCTCGGGCGTCTTGTAAATTATGTAAGAGTTCGTGATGATAATCCCGAAGCCCATCTCCTTGAGTTCCTTTGGCGTTACGATAAGCTGTTTTGGGTTTACAACCGGCATTATTGCGGGGGTTTCTATGGTCTTTCCGTTAACGGTCAGCTTTCCGATCCTGCCCGCGGCGTCCCTCGCTTTGATCTCGAACCTGAACTCCATGTTCTCACCTCTAAGGGAGCTCTCCCTTCAACTTAAAAGCCTGCCGAGAAGAGCTTAATCAGGATAAACGCCAGAAGACCCGCGAAAAGGGGTGCCCTCACCCAGCTCTTCACGATATCAACCAGGAGCTTTTTGTTTACCCTTTCCCCCTTGTAGGCGCTCAGACCGCTTATGGCTCCTACGATTGCCTGCCCCGAGCTCACGGGCAGACCGAAGAGGTTCGCGACGCTTACAGCTATGGATGCACCGAACTGGCTTGAGAAGGCCGAAGTCGGCCCGAGGGGGGCTATGTCCCTCCCTATGGTCATCATGACCTCGTAGCTGAAGGTGAGGGTTCCGAGTGCCATGACGAGGGCCAGGAAGGCGTTGGGGTTTGACATACCGCCCGCCTTAGCCAGACCTATCACGTTTGAGACCTCGTTCGTTCCGAGGTTGAAGGCCGAGTATGCCGAGGCAAGAAAGACGAGCCACTTTTGGGTCAGTTCAAGGTTTTTAAGGCACTTTATCCTCCTCAGCAGGGGTTTGTAGAGCTTGTATATCACTATCGCCAGGATGGATGCGAAGACCGGCGAGAAGAACCAGGCGGAGATAATTTTACCGATGGTCCACCAATCAACGGGAAGGCTGAGGGCGAGGGATGAGCCTATGAGGGCGCCTATTATGGACTGAGTAGTGGAGATTGGATGCCCCCAGAGGCTCGCTACTGTAACAGCGGAAGCCGCACTGAAGAGGGCCAGAGCAACGTTCCAGGAGGAAAGGCCACTCGCCAGCCCCGTTATCGTCCCTGAAACCGCAGAGTGACCTATGACGGCACCAATGGTGGTAAAGACGGCTATTATCAGGACGGCCCGCTTAAAACCCACTATCCCAGAGCCGATGGCGGTTCCTACGGCCTTTGCACTGTCGTTCGCTCCAACGGCCCATGCCATGAAGATGGCAGTCGCTATGACCTCCAGCATCGCCCTCCCTCTATAGTCTATATAGTTTATGTAGCACAGGGTTGGGCATTTAAAAGGGTTTCGGCGGATTAAACCTTTCCCATGATGAGCTTGGCGTAGCCGTAGACGTGAAGCGAGAGGTAGAAAGCCGCCCAGAACCAGACGATAAGCGAGAAGAGGAGGGCGTTTGAAAGTCTTCCCCCCTCGACGAAAGTTGGAACGAGCATGGTAACGGTCTCGAAAGCCCACCAGAGGAGGAAGAGTTTCCAAAGGCCAAGAATGAGCAGGAGCGGGGGGACGACCACGTCCAGAAACGCTACGAAATCACCAAGCAGGAGGAAGGCCCAGTCCTTGGTGAAGCCACCGCCGAGGTTCTTCAGATCCCCCAGAAACCAGCGCTTTCTCTGCCGCCAGAGGGCGGAAAGGGAGCGCGGCATCTCTGTCCAGACCCTTGCCCTCGGGGCGTAGACCACCCTCCCCAGCGATTTGATTGCCTTTGTGGTGGCGTAGTCTTCAACGGCATCCTCCACGAAGCCGCCGATTCGCTCAAGGGCACCCCTCCAAAAGGCCGCTATTGGACCCGGTGCGAGACTCAGATCCTCAAGCTCCTTCGCCCTGCGGAACATGCCTATCCTCAGATGCTCCGCATCCTGCGCCCTCTCAAGGAAGGAACCGCCCAAGACGCGAACCTGCCCGCCAACGGCCACGACATCATCGGAGTAGAAGCGCCTCACGAGTTCTCTCACCGCGTTCCGCTCAAGGACGCTGTCCGCGTCGGTCGTTACGATAACCTCGCCGGAGGACTTTGAGAGACCGAAGTTGAGGGCCTTCGCCTTCCCCCCGTGCTCCACTCGATAGGCTCTCAGCCGCGGGTCGCCTACGGAGGACGCCGCTTTGAAAGTCTCGTCCTCGCTCCCGTCATCGATTACTATGACCTCTAAATCGGTGTAGTCCTGCCCGAGGGCCGATTTTACCTCCCTTAAAACCCTCGACCCCTCGTTGTAGGCCGGGATGAGGATGCTCACCTTCGGCTCCCACTCCCTGGTTCTGTAATCCCTGAAAAGGCTAATTATGTAGTTGAAGAAGAAGTAGCCGTCCCAGAGAAAGATGACGAGCAGTCCGAGGAGGAGCGGGTTCATGGGGTTGGGTCTGAGGGAGAACTTTTAACCCTTACCCGTTTTGGCGGCGCCAACCTCAAGGGTCGGCCTTCTCCCCAGCCTGTACCTCACCACGTAACGTCCGTGCTCAAACTCGTCTTCCTCCGCTTCGAGAACCTCGAGGGGTTCAAGCTCCACCCCGAGGTCCATTGCCTCCCACTTGATGTCGTCAAAGTAGTCGTAAAGACCGCAGGTGGCGCAGAACGAACCCTCGAACTCAATGATGACCTCATCGCCCTCCATCTTCAGAATCCTCGCCTCCGCCTCACTGCCGTGGAGCCTGTTGAACTCCCTGAGAACCTCCTCAAGCTTCTCCCTCTCGTTCATTCTCTCACCGGTTTGAGTTCCAGCCCACCACTTAAAAAGTTTGTTAGGTCAACCGAATAGTTTAAAAACCGAAAAGAAGACGATGGCGCGATGAGCGGGGAAAGGATAAGGTGGGCAGAGAGGGAATACAGCGACGAGGAGATATTCTCCATCCTGAGCGAGCCGGTTAGGGAGTGGTTTAAGTGGAAGTTCGGGAGCTTTACCCCTCCGCAGCGCTACGCGGTGGTGGAAATCCACAGGGGGGAGAACGTGCTGATCTCATCAGCACGTTCTCCCCCCTGTGGATTTCCACCACCGCGTAGCGC
>WAMH01000005.1 GCA_015522395.1 Thermococcus sp.
GAGGATGAAGTAGAAGAACCTCTGCTTCCACATCTCAATGAGAACGGGCTTGCCTATGATCTTGGCCAGCTCGACGATGAAGTCCTTGTTCTCGTTCCAGAAGTCCTCGGTGAAGCGTATGGCCACCTCGTAGTCGTCCGGGGTGAGGCCGACTCCTCTGAGAACCTCCATGCTGAGCTTGTACTGCTTCTTGAACTCGTCCATGGCCTGTTTTAAATCGCGCGCTACGGTGTGCATGTCGGGCATCGTGAAGGCCCTAAGCCTTCTCAGGCCGCTAAGCTCGCCGCTCTTCTCGCGCCTGAACGAATACCTGGTCAGCTCGTACATCCTCAGCGGCAGGTTGCGGTAGCTTATGGTGGCGTCCTTCTTTATGAGGAACTGGCCGAAGCAGGCCGCGAACCTGAGGAAGAACTTCTTGTCGCCGCTCTTGACGACGTACTGCCTCGCCGGGAACCTGTTCAGGTACTTCTCAAGAGCCGGGTGCTCGAAGTCGTACATAATCGGGGTCTCGACCTCCATCGCACCGTACTCGACCACCTTCTCGGTGACGTACTGCTCGAGGAGGCCCTTTATCAGGCGTCCCTTCGGGTAGTATCGGAGGTTTCCGGCGTCGCTTCCGGGTTCGTAGTCAACGAGCTCGTGCTCGAGCATGAGCCTGACGTGCGGCGGTTCTCTCTCCGCTGCGCGGTTCTTGCTTATCTCGTAGTTGGCGAACTTCCTGAGGTTCTCGTGGCCGGTGAAGTCGAACTTATCCACCTCGATGAGCTCGCCCTCCGGCGTGAGAACGTACCAGTAGCTCTTGAGCTCCTCCTCCTTCTCGAGGGCTATGTTGCGCTCCTCCTTCGAGATGGCCTCGCCGCCCGGGACTATCGTCCTGCTGAGTTCCGCCAATGGATGTCCCTTGCAGGAGAGCTTGAAAGCCTTGTAGTAGCCGAACGGGGCGCGCTTGACCTCGAAGCCTTCCTCCTTGAGCTTTTCCTCGATCTTCTGGAGAACCTTGAGGGCTATATCAGGTTTCGCCAGTTCGCTGCTCAGGTGGGCGAAGGGGTAGACGAATACCCTCTCTGCTTTAACCTGCCCTGCCACTTCCCTGATCTCTGCAACGGCTTTCTCAACGACCTCGTCTGGATTGCTCTCATCGACCTTCTCAACGCTTATAAAAACCGCGAGAACCTCATCGAGTCTGCCCTTCCTCTGCTCGTCGCTTATCGGCTCCGGGTTCTTCAGGGCTTTGTCCTTGACCTCGTACTCAAGGTAGTCTGAGTGTATGAGAAGCATTCTCATTCCAATCACCACCCTTCGCTGTGCGCGAATTACTAAAACTTTTTCCCTCCCCTTATAAACCCTGCTGGGGCCAAAGACTTAAAAAATCCGGGCCGGAACTTTCACGGAGGTGGGAGGATGGATGAGCGGAAGGTAAAGTCCGGCGACCTCGTTCTTCCCGGTGATTACCTGGGTGTAATCGAGGAATACTTCCCGGGCGACGGTGTTAAAGAGGAGAACGGGGAGCTTTACGCCGTCAGGGCAGGCAGGGTTGTGATCGACCAGGAGAGGATGGAGATAAGCGTTGAGCCGGTAACCGACACTCCGCCGCTCCCGAAGGTAGGGGACGTCGTTATAGGGCGCGTCATAGAGGTCAAGCCCCAGACCGCGATAGTTCAGATAATCCGCATAGAGGGCAGGGAGAACGACAGGGAGATAGCAACCTCCAAACTGGCCGGCATTCACATCTCGCAGGTTGACGAGGGCTACGTTGATAGCATGCTCAACGAGTTCAGGATAGGGGACGTTGTGAGGGCGCGCGTTATATCTGCAGAGAAAAGCCCGATACAGCTCTCCACGAAGGGACCGGATCTCGGCGTCATCTACGCCCTCTGCACGAGGTGCAGGACCCCGCTGGTGAGGCGCGGTGACAAGCTCGTCTGTCCAAAGTGTGGTCACGTTGAGACGCGGAAGCTGTCCTCCATGTACAGGAAGGTGAACATCTAATGGCGAGGGCGAAGAAGGTAATAACGATCCACGTCCACGACGACCGCGAGAAGGAGGAGTTCATGAAGGAACTCCAGCGGCTCAACCTTCCGGCGTTCATCTACGTCCACGGCAAGCTCAACGACCTCAAGATAAACGTTCAGGGAACGAAGGACGAGATACGAGAGGCCATAAGGAAGATACGGGAGATACACAACAGGGTCAGGGCCAAACTCTACCCCGATAAGCGTGGATTGTACCGCTACACCGTGGACGACCTCCTGCGCGAGGCCGGAGCGGGCGTTTCGACGCCGATACTGGTCAAAACCCTCGAACTCATGGGGGAAACGGTGGAGGCCAGCGAGGGAGAGCTTATAACCTCGATGCCGTGGGAGGAGCTTGTGGAGATAACGGGGAGGCTCGGGGGAGCACTGTCTGAAATATCGCTGAACACAACGCGGCAGATAAGGGAAGTCATCCTCCCCGTTGCAGTTGCCTTTGACCTCGACCCCGAGGAGGTAATAGAGACCCTCGTAGAGCTTGGCCTGGCCGAGTGGAAGGAGGATAAGTTTAAATACGAACTGGTGAAGAACAAGGAGCAGGCCTTGGAGATGCTGCTCAATCACTTGAAGGGTGAGGAGAATGAAGATTGAGGTCATCAAACGTGAGGAAAACGTCCTTGAGTTCTACCTTGAAGGTGAGGACCATACATTTGCCAACCTGCTCAACGAGGTGCTTCACGAGAACGAGCACGTAACCTTCGCCGGCTACACCATTGAGCACCCCGTCCTTATGGCCAGGAAACCGAGGTTCCGCGTCGTCACCGACGGCA
>WAMH01000006.1 GCA_015522395.1 Thermococcus sp.
ATCTCGGCGACCCGTATCTTTCCACCGGCAAACGCCAAAAACGGTACCAGCTGGTCGCCGAGGAACTTATCAACTGCCGCCCGGGTTGTCAGAGCCTCTAAAAGTTCGTCCGCCGCCTCCCTGCCGACGGCTTCTGCTGGTTTTCCGCGCTTTCCGAGGGCATCACCACCGAGCCTCAGCAAATCCGTTTCAGCCCAGACGACGATGCCGCTTCCGGGGCCGAGCGAGCGACTGATCTCCCGCTTAATTTCCACGGGAGCGCTGTAAAGTTCCCTCAACCTCTCCTCTGCAGCTTTAGCCTGTCTCTCGGCAACGTGGGCCGGCAGGTTGGTCGCGTGGCTTATCCCGGCGAAGCACTCTATCCTCCTCCACTCAAGGGCTATGAGCGGTTTCCTCTCCTCCCACGGTTCGACTCTGCCAGTGACCAGACCGCCGCCCTTAGGATAGTGGCCCCTCCTCTTGATCTCGATGCTCGCCCCGAATCTCATTCTCTCAAGCGCAAAGAGGGTAACGTGCTTGAGGTAATCCACCGGCGGACTCCAGGGGACGTCGGTTCCTCCAGTTACCTCGAAGCTACCCCCTATGAAAGCCATCGCGGGAAGCAGAGCCTGGAGAACGAGGGTTATGCTTCCGGCGGTTTTTATGGGAACGCGGATGTGTTTCGGCCTCGCCTTACCCGGAACGAACTCCAGCTTGGTCGAGCCAACTTTGGCACCCTTAACCCTCGCGTCGCTCAGCTCCTTCAAAGCCAGAATCCCGTGGAGGTGCTGGGGTCTCAAGCCCGGATTTGAGCGATTCGCGCGTATTCGCCTTATCCTGACGGGCTTTCCGGTGATAACGGAGAGCGCAACCGCGGTCCTGAGTATTTGACCTCCACCCTCACCGTAGGAACCGTCTATCTCGACCCGCTCCATTCTCTCACCGGTTAAACCTTTGTCGAGGGTCTAAAAAACCTGACGAAAGGCTTTTAGTAACCGTGCATAACCTCCTCCGGTGAGAGAATGGACGAGCTTGAATTCTGCGTTAAAAGCCTCAGCTATCCCCTTGGCATGCTCCTGGAGAACCTCGAGAGGAAACCCGGAGAGTCCGTGAGGGTAACAGAGAAAGCCATCACCCTTCCGGAACTCCCCTTCGCGGCCCTCTGCTACCTGACGGGGATAGCGCTCTTCGATTCGCTCGACCTCGTTGACAAGAAGAGATTGAGCGGGGACTACGACTCGCTGGGGACCTTCAGAAGAAAGCTCCTGAATTCCACGCTAGGGGGGAAGCTTAAGCCTTACCTCGAAAGTCCCGGGAGGTATATTTCACCGAGCGAGAGGCTCTCGATAGACTGGCTCGAGTTCCAGAGAAGGGCCGAAAGGGTTAGGCCGTACCTCGAACGCCTCAAGAACCTCGCGGAAACGAAGGAGAGAGCGGCCTTCCTCAAGGGGGCTGCCTTTCTCTCGGAGTTAAGCGTCGACGGGGGACTCCTCCTGGGATACCTCGCGGAAGACGAGAAGCTGAAGGGACTCATCAACGCGGCCCTTGGAAAGCACAACCCGGGCTTTAAAGAAGCGGTAAAGAGGTACTTCGCGGCGTTAAGGGGCTAACCCTCGAGTCCCTCAAAATCCGACGGGATAAAGCCGAGGTTGAGTATAACGGCAGTCTCAAGGGCGATCTCTTTATCCATGCCATCCTCCACTAGCTTTTCAACAATTTCCACAAGGAAGTCGATGTTTCTGTAGTTCAGAAGCCACTCTGGATAGTCCTCAAAGAGGCCCGGGTCAACCGAAAAGCCGAGCCTCTCGGAAAGCTCGCCGGCGAACTCCTCCCTCGACAGCGGCGGCAGGTTTATCCTGATAGCTAAGGGGAGTCCTGCATATTTATCCGGCCAGACAGTTTCCACGACGACAACCTTCTCCCTCGTGACCTTCAGAACCTCGGTGGGGGAAGGCTCCCTGAGGAGGACCGCCCCCTTCGGAATGAGGGGTTTGAGGTTGATCCCCCTGAAGTTGACGACGAGTGTCGGAAGACCGAGTTCAAGGGCTTTCTGGACGCTGATGGCCAGTCCCCTCTTTCTCTTTCCCCTGCCCCCCGGGGAGCGCTTCTCGTTCAGCCTCCCGTAGAGTTCCTCGCTGATGAGGGTGAGCTGGTAGAGTTCCTCGGCGTCTCCAGTGTGGAGAACACCGTTCGAGAGGAGTTTGAGGCCGAGCCTCGAAGCGAGGGCCGAGAGCTTCTCCTCGGTGCGGGTGGTTATTGCTCTCCTCCCCGCGGTCTCCTCAAAGCCCCTGCTGACGAGGCGATAGTCAGCAGGATGGAGGCCCCTCGCGTTCATAAAGGCCTCCAGCGCCTCTAAGGCGGCCTCCTCACTGACCGCGTAGACCTTTATGAACTCGACGTTCTCCCGCCGGTCAACGCCTATAAAGACGACCGCATCGGTTCTCTCCTTTGGAACGAGGATGTCCTCCATCGCCACCGCCCGCAACTCGTTAGAGGCGCTCGTTAGAGGCGCTCGTTAGAGGCTCATTGCCCCGAGCAGTTCTCCGGTGTCGAGGTTGACTATCCTCACTTCCCTCTTCCTCGTGTCAAGGAGCGCGACGCTCTTGATTCCGGTGACGTAGCCGCAGACCTCACCGGGATTCACGAGTATCGTCCTGCCCACCTCGCGTATCTCGTAGCGGTGGGTGTGGCCGACGACGACCACATCGTAGAGCCTGCTCCTGGCGAGCGCCCTAACTAAAACCTCGTTCGTCCCGTGGGTTACCGCTATCTTCATGCCATCGGCCTCAAGCTCTATAAGCTCGTCGTAGATGCCAAGCGCTTCGTAGAGGCCCTTCCTCTCGCCGTCGTTGTTGCCGAAGACGCCCCTGAGGGGGGCTTTGAGCTTCCTAAGCTCGCCCGCAACGAACGGGGCAACGTAGTCGCCGGCGTGGATGACGAGTTCAACGTTCTCGCGGTTGAAAAGCTCGACGGCTTTCCTTATCGCGGGAAGGTTGTCGTGGGTATCGCTCATTATCCCTATCAGCATGCTCTCACCGTAAGCAGATTCTCCGCCGGGTTTATAGGGTTATCGAGCCTCCGGTTTTCCTGCCTATTTGTGCTCATGAACGCATTCGAGTGGAAACGGAACTGGCACAACCGAGTTCAGTGGGGTTCCAAGCTGTTCCGGCAAGGTTTATTAGACGAAGAGCTTAGGTCGTTCAAGGTGGTATCATGCTCACCGGTAGGGCGCTCATAGCGGTTAAAATCCTCAAACCCTTCGGCGACTGGAATACAGGAGATGTAGTCCTCGTGGAGGACTGGAAGGCGAGGGAGCTTTGGGAGGCCGGCGTGGCCGAGATAGTCGACGAGACGGACAAGATAATAGGCGAGATAGACAGGGCGATAGCCGAGGAGAGGGAGAACGAGCCTATCATGCCCCTCCCGGGGGGTCTCTACGACAGGGCCGAGTTCTACATGCACTACCTCGAGAACTACGTCAGGCTGAACGCGGGCGAGAGCATAGAGACCATAAACGTCAAGCTCACTAAGCTGGCCAACCTCAAGAAGAAGACCGAGTACCTCAAAAAGCTACGCTTCAACAAGATACTGAAGGCCGTTATGTGGCGCCCGAACAGCCTCGAACTGCTCTCCCGCCTTTCGCCCGAGGAGAGGCGCGTTTACCTCCAGCTTTCGAAGATAAGAAACGAGTGGCTCGGTGAGGAGTGATGGACCGCGAGGACATGATTGGGAGATACGCGAGGTTTCTGAGGGAGTACGTGGACGACGAGGGAAGGGAGGTCTACCTGAACAAGATGAAGGATTTACTCACCCTCACCCCAAAGCGCTCCCTCGCGATAGACTGGACGCACCTCAACTCCTTCGACCCGGAGCTTGCGGCGGAACTCCTGGAGAACCCCGAGGAGAGCATTTTGGCTGCTGAGGATGCAATACAGATAGTCCTCCGCGAGCAGCTCCTCAAGGAGGAGGAGTTCAAGGTCCACGCGCGCTTCTTCAACCTTCCGAAGACGCTCTTGGTGAAGGAACTCGGAAGCGAGCACATAAACCGCCTGATACAGGTTGAGGGAATCATCACGCGCGTGAGTGAAGTGAAGCCCTTCGTCGAGAAGGCCGTCTTTGTCTGCAAGGACTGCGGCAATGAGATGACAAGGCTCCAGAGACCGTACGAGAACCTCGTCAAGCCGGCCAAGTGCGACGCCTGTGGAAGCAGAAACATAGACCTCGACGTCGAGAAGAGCCGCTTCGTAAACTTCCAGAGCTTCCGTCTCCAGGACAGGCCGGAGAGCCTAAAGGGCGGCCAGATGCCGCGCTTCGTCGATGCAATACTGCTCGACGACA
>WAMH01000007.1 GCA_015522395.1 Thermococcus sp.
CTACAAGGAGGCGAAGGACAAGGTTCTCATACCGTCGGTTCTATCGTTGATCTTCAACTCGCTGGTGGGAGGCCTTATAATACTGCTCGGGGCCATATCACTGCCATCGGAGAACGCCTCAAACCAGACCGAAGGAACGGCAGAGCCGTTCTGACCCTTTAATTCTTCCTTTGAATTTTCACTTCAGAGCTTTTCCTCGCACTCGCAGGGGTTCTTCCCGCAGTAGGGACATACTCCCGGGTACTTCTTCTTCGCCGCCTCCTCAAGGTCTATCCCCAGGAGGTTCGCTAAGCTGGCGAGCCAGGCCAAGACGTCTGCAAACTCCTCCTCCATTGATCCCCTATCGCGCTTCCTTATGGCCTCGCTCAGCTCCCCAACCTCCTCAACGAACCAGAGGAAAGTCCTCTCAACGCCCCTCTTTGAGTCCTTGTGGAAGTAGATGTCCCTGATCATGTCCTGAAACTCTTTTATCTCCATCTCTCTCACCTGGGGAAAGGGGGAGAAAAGGGCTTAAAAATCACTCGCCAGTTCGATCAGCTTCCTCATGTGTATCGCCGCGGTGTCGAAGACCTCGACGGAAACGTCACCGGGCTTTATCGCCAGCGGAAGCTCGGTGCAGCCGAGGATGACCCCCTCGATGCCCTTCTCCCTCGCGTACCTCTCTATGAGGTCTACCAAATAGGGCTTGCTCTCCAGGTTCTCGAAGGCCAGCTCCTCGAAGATTATCCTGTTCACCTCGTCCATCTCATCCTCACCCGGCGTTATTACCTCAAAGCCCGCCTCGCGGAGGGCATTCCTGTAGAAGTCGGCCGTCATCGTCGTCTTGGTTCCGAGGAGGAGAACCTTCCTAACGCCCCTGCGCTTCATCTCCTCGATGAGCGCGTCGATTATGCTGACCATCGGCACTTTGACGGCCTTCTGAATCTCCGAAAAGACTATGTGGGGCGTGTTGGCCGAGAGCGATATTATCTCCGCACCTGCCTTCTCGAGTGCCTTAGCAGCCGTTATAAGCATCTCCATTCTCCCCTCCCAGCCGCGGGGGTTGTTCTTGAACTCCTCGAAGTTTATCGAGTAGACTATCAGCTCTGGAAAGTTGAATGAGCCGAACTTCTCGCGGCCGATCCTTATGTAGTTCTGGTAGTAGTAGCAGGTTGATTCCGGCGTGGTTCCGCCGATTATCCCGATCCTTTTCATGAGGGTCACCGTTTGAGCGGTATCCAAACTCCCTATGAACCTTTCGTTGACGTTGTAAACCAAATACTCCCGCCGAGTTTTCAAAGGACAAAGGGAAAGAAAAGGGGAACGAAAATCATTCCTTCTTAAGGTGGACGTCCAGCTGCGGGAAGGGTATCTCAATGCCTTCCTTTGTGTAAAGCTCGTAGATTCCCCTCGTCAGGTCGCCCTTGACAGTCCAGTAGTCCTCCGTCTTCGCCCACGCCCTCAGCTGGAGGTTGATGGAAGAGTCGGCGAGCGCGGTTATGACCACACCAGGTTCAGGTTCGTCGAGAACCTTCGGGTGGCTTTTCATGAGATCCATCGCCAGCTTTATCGCCCTGTCAAGGTCAGTCCCGTAGGCAACCCCAATATCAACGTCGACCCTCCTGGTGGGCATCCTCGTGTAGTTGACGATTATGCTCCCCCAGACGAGTTTGTTGGGTATGGTGATTATCTTGTTGTCCGGCGTCTTCAGCTCCGTGCTCATAAGACCAATTCCGCTGACGCTTCCGGTTTTTCCGGCCACTTCAACGACCTCACCGAGGTCAATGGGCCTCAGAGCCGCTATCCACACCCCAGCGGCGAGGTTCGTGAACGTGTCCTGCAGGCCGAAGCCTAAAATCAAGCCGATGACCGCTGAGAGTCCCAATATCAGGGGCGAGACCGAGATGCCGACAGCTCCCAGACCCAGAATCAGGACCGTCGTGTAGAGCAGTATCGCCAGGAATCTGCCGAGGAACTCGATGACCAGCGGCGGGAGCTTCGTCTTCCGCATGCTCCTCTTGAAGATGGACACTAATACCTTCGAAACTATGTAACCCACCACCAGGATGA
>WAMH01000008.1 GCA_015522395.1 Thermococcus sp.
GGGCGACTACCTCAAGCTCGACCTCGGGGTTCACGTTGACGGCTACATAGCGGACACGGCTTTAACCTTCCGCGTGGGGATGGAGGAAGACGAGCTTATGGAGGCTGCTAGGGAGGCCCTTGAGAACGCGATAGCGACCGTTAGGGCCGGAGTTAAAATCCGTGAGATTGGAAAGGCCATCGAGGAAACCATCCGCGGGAAGGGCTTTAATCCAATCGTCAACCTCAGCGGGCACAAGATAGAGCGCTACAAGCTCCACGCTGGCGTGAGCATACCCAACATATACCGTCAGGCCGACACCTACGAGCTGAAGGAGGGTGACGTCATAGCGATAGAGCCTTTCGCAACCACCGGAGCGGGACAGGTTATTGAAGTGCCACCGGCCCTTATCTTCATGTACGTCCGCGACAGGCCGGTCAGGATGGCCCAGGCGAGGAGGCTTTTGATGCACATCAAGAGGGAGTACAAGACACTTCCCTTCGCCTACCGCTGGCTTCAGGGCTTTATGCACGAGGGGCAGCTCAAGATCGCTCTGGCTCAGCTTGACAGAGTTGGGGCGATATACAGCTACCCTATCCTGAGGGAGGTCCGCGGAGGAATGGTGGCCCAGTTCGAGCACACGATCATAGTCGAGAAGGAGGGGGCTTTCGTTACCACATGAGCTTCTTCGGTTTGATGAGGAGCACCTCAAGATGCGGTGAATTTCGAACGTTAAGAAGGGAGTTGGACGGAAATCCGGAAGGCTCGGCAGATGGCGCCGGGGCAGGGATTTGAACCCTGGTGGGCAGAGCCCACTGGATCTCGAGTCCAGCGCCTTCCCAGGCTAGGCTACCCCGGCGCGGTTTTGAGTTTCAAGTCGGGTTTTATAAATTTTTCCGCGAAAAATTTATTAAGTTTTTGTTACTAAATTCTGATCGGTTGAAAAAGTTTAAATCCCCGGGTGCCCTAATAAGAAAATGAAGGAGGTGACAGCATGGTCGGTATTCTTGTGCAGGAAGTTATGACCGACAGGTTCCAGAAAATTGACATCGACGCCCCCCTTTCTGAGGCGATCGGAATTTTTGAGAAGGAAGACCCCGACCTGATTCTGGTCTTCGACGGAAAGCTGTACAAGGGGGTTCTGACCCAGGACCTCATAATACGCTCCCACCTCAAGTGGGACCCGACCAAGGCGAAAGTTAGGGACGTTTACAAGCCCGCTCCGGTCGTTAAGCCGACCGAAGACCTTAGCAAGGCCGCCAAACTCATGATGGAAGTTGACCTTCGCTCGCTCCCCGTTGGGGAGTCAAAGGCTGAAATCATCGGCGTTATAAGCGATATTGAACTCCTGATGAAGGTATCGGGGGGGGAATTTGGGGACAAACGTGTCGAGGATTTCATGACGAAGGACGTCATAACCCTCAGGCCCGAAGACACCGTTGCCAAGGCCCTTGCTACAATGCGTGACAACGCGATATCCAGGATCCCGGTAGTTGACGAGACCGGAAAACTCGAGGGTCTCATCACACTCCACGACCTCATAGTAAGGTTCATAAAGCCGCGCTTCAGGGCACAGGCCGGTGAAGTCGCTGGAGAGAAGATACCTCCCTTCAGCATGCCCCTCCGCGATGTCATGATCAAAGGCGTCATAACGATCCTCCCCGACGCTAGGGTCAGGGAAGCCGTCGCAACTATGAAGGACAACGACATCGACGGGCTCGTGGTGGTAAACGAGGACAACAAGGTGGTTGGTGTCCTCACAGTCAAGGACCTGCTCCTGCCGATCTCCCGAATGGTCGAGAAGGAGGCGCGCTTCTACCTCCAGCTCGGCGGAGACGCCGAGATACTCAGCGACTTCACGAGGGAGAGGATAATCGAAGACGTGAAGCGCTTCGTCGATGGCTACGAGGACCTGCTCGGCCAGGAGGGCATAATCTACCTCTACATCAGGCGCTTCAACGAGAAGTTCCGCGGGGTGCACCTGTACCAGGCCAGGATGCGCGTCGTGACCGATAGAGGAACCTTCGTGGCCACCGGGGAAACTTGGGGTGCCATACAGGCCGTCCACGATGCCATACGGGCCATAGAGAGGCAACTCCTACAGAAGGCGGAGCTTGAAAAGGACACCCACTACTACAAGAGGTTTATGGAGAGGATGGGCCTCATCTGAGGCCCTCAAACTCCCTTTTCACTATACTAACCTCACGTTCCTCAAGGGATTCGGGGTTCAGGAGGAGCACGATCGTCCCGTTTTTGAGCAGAACCCTGTCCTTTATATTGAGAAGAAATCGAAAGGTCTTCTCAAAGCCGTTCTCCAGAACGAGATACTCAAAGGCATCGAAGATGATGATGCGGTAGTTCTCATCAAGCGCCCGCGAAATGAAGTGCGTTAGTATATCCATGCTCCCGGGGCTTATGGCGTAAATGCTAGGAGAATCCGAGAGCTGTCCCTCGGCTGCACGGGTCACCCAGAATACGAGGGCGTTCGGATGCAACTCCTTTCCAGCCTTTCTGAAGTCCTCCCTCGTAACCAGAACCAGGCTTGGGGCGTTCCTGACATCCCCAAGTTTGGCCAGAACGTCATTCCAGCTTGAGAACACAAAAGCTCCCGCGGGAATTTCCGTGGGTTGGAGTGGAGCCGGAGTATTAAAGGGCCAGAAAGCATAGCCAAGTGCACCAATGGCCATCAGGAGTCTGAAGATCGTTCCGAGAAGAAAGCCGTAGGGGAGGAACCATCTCCACGTCGCGGTAACGGGATAAGTAAGGTTCAGGGCACCCAGGAGGAACATACCCACAGGAAACATGGTTGGAAGTAGGCGCCTCGAAACGACGCGCCGGTAGAGAAGAATCGAGAGGTAGATGTAACCGGCACCGTAGAGCAGCACCGGAAACAGAGCCCTTAGTGTGAAGCTAAGGTTGTAGTCGCTGACGTTGGTGAACACTATCCACGTGTAGGCAGCGATGCCCACCAAGAGGGCCACGAGGGAGTTCCTGAAGGAGTTGACAGTTGGATGGAGGTATTCCGCGGCCAGGAGAAAAAGAACCCCCTGAAGGGAGGTGCTGACCATGTCCAGTATGAATGACGCCTCGGGATCCAGCTGAAGGCCCAGCGGGCCCAGCAGGAGCCTCTCCGGATCGAGAGCCGCAAGCAGAAACGCCGCCATGAGAAACATCCAGCCAACGCTCCGCTCCCTGTGAGTCTTATAGGCGGCAACCCCGAAGAGTATCCAGCGCGAAAGAACGTTGAGAAGATAAATCCACGTCAAGTCTCCCTGACCTCCTTCTCCTGACGAACGACTACAAGGCTACGCGGCGGGACGTTCCTGTCGATTATCGCACCGGGCCCTATGAAGGAGCCGCTCCCTATCTTCCTGCCGGGGTATATGCTCACGTTTATGCCCGTCTTAACTCCATGGCCTATTATGGCCCCGAGCTTGTGTCTGCCGCTGTCCTCCAGCTTTCCTTTGATTTCCACCCTGATGTTGCCCCGGTCATGCCTCAGGTTAGCAGTTATGGTTCCTGCCCCGAGGTTGGAGTTCTCGCCGATTATCGAGTCGCCCACGTAGTTGAGGTGCGGCGCGTTGCTGTTGTCCATTATGATGGAGTTCTTTATTTCCACGGCATTTCCAACGTGGCAGTTGTCGCCTATGCTCGTGTGGGGCCTTATGAAGCAGTTCGGCCCTATGCGAGAGTTTTTGCCGATCTTGACGGGGCCGATTATGTAGGCGCCGCTCCTTATCACGGTTCCCTCGCCGACCTCAACGGGGGGAATAAGCACCGCACCAGGCTCCACCTCACCCCTGACGTCGTGTTTGAGCTTGGTTTTGAGAAGGTATTCGTTCAGCTCCAGCATGTTCCAGGGCCTTCCTATGTCGTTCCAGTAGCCGTCGTAAAAGGCATAGGCAACCTTCTTCCCCGCTTCGATCATGAGGTTCAGCGTGTCGGTGATTTCATACTCACCCCTCTTGCTGAGCTGGGTTTGGGATATGAAGTCGAACACATCCGGCTTGAAGGCGTAGATTCCAAGGTTTGCGTAGCCTGGAACCTTTCCTGGCTTTTCGAGAACC
>WAMH01000009.1 GCA_015522395.1 Thermococcus sp.
CCACCTCACTTCACAGCGACGAACATCGATGACCTGGTAGCACCGACACCAGGCGATCCGTGCTGGACTATCTTCCTCGTGAGTGCGAACTCGCCGAGGTAGTGGCCGATCATCTCCTCCTTGATCTCGATGGGGACGAACTCCTTTCCGTTGTAGACGTGTATCGTTATGCCGACCATCTCCGGAAGGACGACCATGTCCCTGCTGTGGGTCCTTATCGGCTTGTTGTACTTGCCCTTCTTGGCGAGCCTTATCTTCCGGAGGAGCTTCTTCTGCTCCGGGGAAAGGCCCCTCTTAAGGCTCCTCCTCTGCCTGCTCGGGAGGAGCTTGGCGAAGTCCTCGAGTGACATGTTGAGCAGTTCTTCGAAGGTGTAACCCCTGTACTTAAACTCCTTCTTTCTCGCCATTTTCATCACTTCCTCCTACCAGTTCTTCTCGCGGCTATGTGACCAACCTTCCTTCCGGGCGGAGCTCTGCGCGAAACGGTGCTCGGCCTTCCGATGTGGTGCTCCTTACCACCGTGCGGGTGGTTGACGGCGTTCATCTTGACACCCCTCGGCTTCGGCCAGAACCTGTTGCGAGCCTTGGCTATGTAGTAGGCCTTACCGGCCTTGACGATCGGCTTCTCGAGCCTACCGCCGCCCGCAACCACACCGATCGTAGCTCTGCAGGTCGGCTTGAACTGCTTAAGCTCACCGCTCGGGAGCTGGACTATGACCTTGTCCTTCTCCTTGCCAACGACGAGCGCGTAGGCGCCGCCCGCTCTAACGTACTTTCCTCCGTCGCCCGGAACTCCCTCGATGTCGTAGACGTAGCTTCCCTCCGGTATCATTGCCAGCGGGAGGGTGTTGCCGATCTTGATCGGGGCGTTCGGCCCTATCGCTATCTCCTCGCCGACGAGGATTCCCTCCGGGGCTATGATGAGCTTCTCCATGCCGTTCTCGAACTTGACGCGAGCGACCGGAGCGGTCCTTCCCGGGTCGTGGAGTATCTCGACGACCTTGCCGACGAGGGTCTTCTCCCTGGTAAGGTTGAGCGGAACGTACCTGACGGCGCCCCTGTACCTGTGAGACGGCGCCCTAAAGGTCGTGGTTCCCTTACCTCTCCTCTGCTGAATCAAACTCTTTCCCATCTCACTCACCCCGTCAGAACAATCCTATCCTGGCAGCAACCTCACTTGCGCTGTACTCAGGCTTGAGCTTCACGTAGGCCTTCTTCTCTCCCCTCATGGTGATGAGGGTGTTGACCTTCTCGACCTTGACGTCGAACATCGCTTCCACGGCCCTCTTGATGTCCCCCTTGGTGGCTCGCCTGTCAACTATGAAGGTGAGCTTGTTCTCGTTCTCAATCATCGCCACGGCCTTTTCCGTGACGACCGGCCTCAGAATAACCTTGTACGGATCCATCTCTCATCACCCGTAAATCTCCCTGAGCCTCTCTATAGCCCCCTTCGTCCATATGGTGAGCCTTCCCGGATGGGTGCCCGGAGCGAGCAGTTCAACGCCGAGGTTGTCAACAGTTATCACATCCACGCCCGGGTGGTTCCTGGCTCCCTGGACGATGCCCTCGTTCTTGGCAACGACCACGAGCGGCCCCTTGGCTTTCTTGTACCTCCTACCGCGCATCTTGCCCTTTCCTGCTCTTATCTTGGTGTTCTTCTTGGCCCTCTCGATGTCGTCCCAGACGCCGAGCTTCTTGAATATCTCCCGGGTCTGGGCGGTCTTAAAGACCTTCTCAAGGTCATCGGTGACTACAATCGGAACCTGAGGGACGTTGTCTATAACGTGGCCCCTCGCCCTAACGAGGTCGTAGTTTGCCGTTGCCGCGATGGCGCTCATTATAGCCAGTCTGCGCTCCTTCTTGTTGATATCCTCCCAGATTATCTTCTCGACCTTCGGCGGGTGGGTCCTTCTTCCACCAACGGCGAACGGGACGAAGGCGGCAAACCTCGGTGAGGTCTTTATCCTCTCAACCCTGGCCATGCCATGGCCCTTTCCAATGTTCTCGGTGACACGCCTCTTGCCGGCGTACGGACTCCTTCCCTGTGGCTGTATCCTGTGGGTCCATGAAGCGATGACTGCACGTCTTATGAGATCGGGCCTGTAAGGCGTAGCAAAGACCTTGGGAAGCTCGATCTCCTCCACCGGCTCGCCTTCGAGATTGAAAACCTTAACCTTCATCTATCTCACCTCACTGCTTGGACTCCCTACTGACGTAGGTTATCTGCGGCCTCTCAACGGGCGGCCTCTTCTTCGGTGCCCTTATAGCCGGCCTGACCCTGACGATCCTCTTGAAGGAACCCGGAACGGTTCCCTGTATCATGAGGAAGTCACTCCTTATGATTCCGTAGTGCGGGAAGCCACCCTTCGGGGTTATCTCAACCTCGTGCTTCTCGTCGAGCTTGAGCTTGCCGTTCTCACCTATGGCTATAAGCCTCTTGTTGAACTCGGTTCTGTGGTGGAAGCCCATCTGACCCGCCAGCGGGATCGTCCACATAACCCTTGGCGGGTGCCACGGGCCGAGGTTACCGATGTGCCTGGCCTTTCCGGCACGCTGGGCCTTGTGAAACTGTATCTTGACGCCCCATCTCTTAACGGGACCCTGGGTTCCCTTACCCTTGGTAACGGCTATGACGTCGAGAAATTCACCCTCATGGAGAACCTCTCCAGCACGAAGCTCCTTGCCGATCTTCTCCTTGGCGTACTCGAACTTGGCCTTAACGTCGTCGCCACCGATGGCGTACTCCATAACTTCCGGCTTCTTCTTGAGCTTGATGAGCCACGGCTGGGTGTGGACGAGAAGCCTGACGTCGACTATCTCGCCGTCGTTGACGAGGTCCTCGAGCTGGCCGAGCTTGGCCTTGAAGGCCTCCTCGTTGTAGTCCTTCGGCAGGGTCTTTATGCGCCTCTTGACGTGGTCGTTCAGCTCGTGGAACCAGACCTCTGTGGCGGTTTCAAGCCCGAGGTAGCCCTGCCTGTAGGCCCTTATTCCGTAGACGAAGAGCGGTGGGACCTCAACTACCGTGACAGGCATGAAGATCTCCTTGCCCTTCGTGAGCCCTGGCCTGTCGTCGATCATGAGGACGTGGGTCATACCGGCCTTGTAGCCGGCGAAGCCCAGCATCCTGACCTCGCTGTCCTGCGGCCACTTCTTGATTCTCGGGACTATGCTCTTGGCCCTCTTTCTCGGGGAGTAAGCCAGTGAACCTCTCCTTGGCCTGTGTATTTTTCCCATCTCAATCCCTCCTTATGAGATTAAACACCGCGAGAGTCGCTAGGAGCGCCTCCTCGGTGCGGACCGTTTCAGTCCGCTGATTTGGAACGGTGTTTAGGATTAGATCAAAGTCGTAGTTCTCCTCGCCGAGGAGCTCCATCACGCCCTTCCTCGGTGAGCCGAATACGAATCCGACCTCCCCCTCCAGCGGGGGAAGCTTCACCTCTCGGATGTCGCGGCCCATGCGCGAGGTCGCGATGACCAGATCCAGCCCGGCCTTTTTAAGTGTTTTCGCCAGCGGCTTCCTCGTCAGGTGCACCCTGTATCCCCAGTATTCCTCCGGCTTCGATAGTACCACTCTGAGCGGCCTTACCGAGACGATTCTGAACGTCGCGCGCCCTTCAACGTCCCCCTCGACCATCGCGAGGTCGTCGAGGCCGATGTCCGCGTAGACCCTGCGCCCCTTCCTGAAGGCGAAACCTTCGCGGATCTCGCCGACCTTTGGCTTTCCCTTGAGCTTGTGGTGCGGCGTCCTGAGCGGCGGGATGACGCCGACGTACTTGAGTTCGGGCATCAGCGGAAACAGCCTTTTGCGGAGGTACTGGGGCGTTTCCGCGTATTCAAGGACCGTTTTGATGAATTTTCCGTCCCCCCCGCCGGCCCTGTAGATCCAGATGTGCCCGACACCGAAGATCGCGCAGGCTCTAGCGACCTGTCCGACCTTGTACGTTCTGATCTTTGGATCGTTGCTCTCCTCGAGGAGTGAATCTGGAATGAAGACGTGCCAGGCCATTTTTCCGTCATCCTTCTCTCTGGTAACTTCAACGCTGGAGTGGGGTCTATGGAGAGTATTTAAAAGACTTTCGAAGGCTGCAACCCTTTTTTGTTTTTGGAAGCATACAAAATTTTTGCAATCCGTCCCCGTCACACAAAGCGCCGGCGTTCTGAAAGCAGGGGATTATGCACTGCATGCCCTCTAATCACCCTCAAAGCCTCAGTTAAGTTCCACCAGAAAAACTGATGA
>WAMH01000010.1 GCA_015522395.1 Thermococcus sp.
GCCTTCAAGATAACCGGCAGAAACTCCGCGTTTCTGGTGGCGAGCGCTATCGCGTCTATGTTCGGGTTGTATATCTCGCGCATCGCCTCAACGGCCAGCTTAACGCCGGTCTCGCCGGAGACCACTATCGTGTCGAAACCCTGATTAGAAACGGCCTCTATTAAGCCTTGAGGCGCGTACTGATTGAGGACGACCTTTGCAACGCGTATATCCCCGAGCTCTTCGAGGGCTTCAACGATGTCCTCGAGCTTTATCCCGAACTCCTTGCGGAGAATGTTGGGACCATCAATGAGAAGGGCTATCCTCTTTCCTCGGCTTATCTTGCGCCGCATCATGCCGATGCTTCTCATTCCATCCTTTGTAATCGAGATTATGCGCTCCCAGTTGCTGCCCCCCATGGGAGTCACCGCCGGAATTGTTGCATCACACTGCACCACCGTACCTACGGGCCAACCCTATAAAAAGGTGATTCTTCGGAATGCAGAAGGTTTTAACCCCATGCATGGCAAGATACTAACCATCGGGCAAAGATATGTGCCGGGGGCAGTCGAATGGGAAGGACATCTGAAACTTCCGCGCTCCCCAGCAGGGGCAGTTTAAAGGGAAGGTTGACAGCCTGCTGATTGCCCTGCTCATGGCAATCTTGGCGATTTTGATTGTCTATCCGTTCATCGGCGATGTTAACGACGGCAGACTAACCGGAGCAGTTGCGGGCATAAGCGCCGCGGGCCTCCTGGGACAGACGCTCAAAAAGTTGAAGGAGCATGCCCTCAAGACTTACTTCGGACTCGTGTTCCTCAACACGTTTGCCTCCGCCTTTGCAGTCCTGCACTTCGGGCTTCGTCCCGAAAACACCGCGGAATTCATGGCAGTGTTCTTGGCGGTCTACACACCGCTGGCCCTATTGGACTACGGCGTAATAAAAATCGCGGAGAGAGGATAATGCTAAACCCTCAGAGGAGCCTCTTGTAGTAGTACCAGAGGCCCCGGATTATGTCGCGCACCTCGATCATGGTGAAGGTTTCCGTCCTGTCTATGAGCTTCGCCGTCTCCTCCCAGCTGTGGGCCTGCAGAACCCTGTAGATCAGCAGCTTTATCTGCCTCTCGTCGAGATAGGGCTTCATCCAGCCGTCGAGGAAGTAGAGCTTGACTATTGGCTTCACAGCATCCACTACCGTGTCGTAGGTGAGGACCTTGCCGGTGAACGCATCGAGGCGCTTCTTCTGGACATCCGTCAGGTGAACTGGATAATCGACGGCCTCGCCGAAGGGCGTCTCAAAGAGCCAGCGCGCTATCTCCGGCTCAAGCTCGCGGTGTGTATCACTCAGCCACTCGGTTAGCCTGATGCGGAACTCGTCGTTGGCCTGACGGATGAGCTTCTTGGCCCTCTCGCTTATCGGCTTGAGGACTATCGCCGTAAATTCTCCACTGACAGGGTTTCTGGCCGGGCTGAGATGAACCACAGCGAAGCCGTTCTTCACCCAGAAGCGTGCCAGTTCTTCACTCGCTCCGAAGCCCGAACCAATCCAGTCGAGGCCCTTCTCTCTGGCCTCCTTTTCGAGAAGCTCCAGCGCCTTGCTTCCCAGCCCCATGTCCATAGCGTCCGGATGGGCCGCTATCCTCACGATGCGGTAGCCCTTGAGCTTGGCGAACTCCTTGAGCATGTGGTGCTTGACCATCATGTCCGGAATGATGTTTCCGCGCGGCTTGTAGCCCTTGGCCATCTTCTCTATGACCTTCTTGGGGATGCCGCCCTCCTTGGCTATCTGCACCGCTGTAACTATCTTGCCGTTCTTGAGACGGAGCACTCTCGCCTCGTGGTGGGGTGCGTCCGCCAAAAGCGCCACGTCGCTCGGCCTGTTGCGGTAGTGAGCTAAAATGTAGATTCCAACGAAGTTCCTCAGATCCTCTCTGTCGTGCTCGAACCAGTCATCGAGGTCTGGCTCCTCGAAGTAGACCTCCTTGTTCCTGATCAGCTCGTAGTCCTCCTCGGTTAGTTCAACCGGTTCCGCATCGAGCAGGAGGACGTCGAAGAGCCACTTCTCGATGGGGTCGTGGTCGGCATAGCGAATCGGCTCGCCCATGTGAAGCTCCCTGAACTCGCGCTTCTCCCTCGCTTTCTTGAGGAACTTGACGGAGAAGCCCCTTCCCGCCCCCTCGTAGCCGTGGA
>WAMH01000011.1 GCA_015522395.1 Thermococcus sp.
ATCTTGGCAACCTGCTTGACGACCTTGGTGTACCCCTTAAATGAGCGGAGAACGGCCTTCACTTCCCCCTTGGCGAGCCTCTCGTAGAGCTGCTCCTGGACGGCCTTGTCTTTCTCGGTCTTTATGAGCCTCAGTGCCGCGCTGTACTCAACAAGCTCGTCGACCTTCTTGTCGCTTATGCGCGAGAACTCGCCGATGAGGAAGCGCTTTACCGTATTCCTCCTCGTCTTCTTGGCCATTCTGTAAACGTCGTCCGTGAGAACTCCCCTCGGATGGGGCTTCATCTCGACCGGCGGTTCCGGAACCTCGTCGCTGGAGCGTGGGAAGACGATGAGCTTTCCGTCCGGCTCTATCAGCTCGATGTGGGCGTGCGGATTGGCTATCGCCGTCAGCTTGAGGTACCAGTAAACGCCCTGCTTCGAGCGGACGTAGCGGACGTTTTTAACCTCCAGTTCAATCCTCGTGCCGCGCCAGCCCTTCGGGTTCGGGTGCTTCTCCTTTCTGACGATTTTACCCTCGTTCTTGTCCACGTCGATTTTAACCCAGGCCTCAATTATCTGGTCTTCGCCGGTTGAAGTGATGACGCGCGTAGCCTTTCCGCTCGTTGTCTGTGCGAACATTACCGCACCGCTTATACCGAGACCCTGCTGGCCACGGCTCTGGATGTTCCTGTGGGCCTTGGTCCCCGCGAGCATCTTTCCAAAAACGTGGGTTATGTACTTCTCCGGGATTCCCGGGCCGTTGTCCTCCACGATAACCTTGTAGTGCTCCCTTCCGAGTTCCTCTATCTCAACGCGGACATAGGGCAGTATTCCGGCTTCCTCACATGCATCGAGAGAGTTGGTAACCGCCTCGTGGATAACGGTCGTCAGCGAGCGTATCTTGCCCGTGTAGCCGAGCATTGCAGCGTTTCGCCTGAAAAACTCGCTGACGCTCTGTACCTTAAACTCCTTAAACAGCTGCTTTGCCTCGGCCATCCTCAGTCCTCCCAATACTCTTCGTCTTCAGAGCCTTCAGGGTAGTCCCCCATCTTCGCCGGCCCTCCCTCCAGGGCCTCGTAGTAGTTCGAGCCTTCGAGTTCGAGGTCCTTCTTGCGCCTTTCGAGGTACTTGTAAACGACACCGTGCGGGGAGCCTTTGGCGAGCTTCTCTATGGCGGTTTTCGCCACCTCAACCTGGAGGGGGTTGCCGATTATCGCGACGGTCTTCCCGTAAACGCTAACGTCGGCACCGCTCATCTCCTCTATGATTTCCCTCGTTCTGCCCTTTCTGCCGATTATCCTGCCCCTGACCCTGGGAAGGGCGTTCTTGTCGCTGCCGATGATTATATCCGTGAGGTTGACCACCTCAAGGGTCTCACCCTCGTTGAAGAGCCTGAAAGCCCTCTCGGGGGAGAATCCCCTCCCGATGGCCATGACCACATCGCGGGCCTTCCATACCGCCAAAGGATCGTCGGTTTTCTCCGTTGAGGTTATGAAAATCTCTCCCGTCTCGCCGTCGACCTCTATCTTTGTCTTCGTGCGCTCCTCTATCTCCCTCTTGGTCCGGCCCTTCTTCCCTATGAGAACACCAACGCGCTCCCTCGGTATCCTCAAAAACTCTTCCTGCTCGCCTTCGGCGGCGTAGCTTATCTCCTCCTCGGGTTCCTCTCGGATGGGGGCACCGTCCTTATCGATCCGCTCGTACTTCTTCAGGAGTCTCTCAAACTCGTCCATAGTCTCACCTCTCAAGAAGCTCGCGGAGCTTCTCATCGTAATCGTCAACGGGAACGCCCTTCCGGGCGAAGTAGTTTATAACGTTCCTCAGGTCCCTCTTCAGCAGCTCAACGCTCATGCGGTTCCTCTTAACGGTCGCTTGCGACCAGTCTATGATCACCGGTTTGTCCCAGAGCAGGACGTTGTACTCGCTCAAATCACCATGCACCATGTCGCCGCGCTTCCAGAGGCGCTCGATTACACCCATCAGGTAATCGTAAAGCTCCCCGAAGTCCTCCTGCCCGAGTTCCCTCTCAACGTCCTTGAGCCTTGGAGCCGGAAGTTCATCACCTATGAATTCCATGACGAGAACGTTGTTCCGGAAGATTATCGGTTCCGGAACGCGGACCGCGTACTTGATGGCCCTCTGAAGGTTCTTGAACTCCCTCCTCGTCCAGACGAAGACGAGCTTCCGCATATCCTTCGGCAGGTAGCCGATGCGCGGGTCGGCGGCGAGATACTCCCATATCCGCCGGAACTCGGTGGTGTATGTGCGGTAGATTTTGACCGCTATCCGGTTTCCGTCCGAATCGACGCCCGCGAAAACGTTGGCCTCCTTACCTGTGCTGATTACGCCGTAGAGGGCCTCTATCTTCCCTCTGCGGTGGAGGTAGGCGAGGGTTTCCTTGGTGGTCCTGTCGAAGACCTCGTTGGCTATCTTGTAAAGCTCGCTGTCCTTCTCGCGCCTCTCTCTGAGGCCGAGCATTGCCTCGACTTCACGCTCAAGGACGTCCTCGCGCATGCCCATCACTGCCGGTCGCTGGGGGATTCAGAACAGCCCTTCACTGCCCGTTAGGAACTCCTGGCTTATCTTACCCTTTCTGAGGAGCCAATCAACCTGGGTTCTCGTGTAGCGGTAGACGAGGTCGCCGCGCTCGTCGCTCTGGACTGGCCAGGGCTGGACTATAACGACGTCGCCAACGCGCATCCACATCCTCCTCTTGAGCTTGCCCGGAATACGGCATCTCCTTATCTTGCCGTCAGAGCAGCGGACGTCCATCCAGCCCGAGCCGAGGGCCTGCTCGATCACACCGAACACCTGTCCGTCCCTCGGAAGGGGAACGCGAATCACCTCATCCCCCTGAACCTGCCTGTTCTTCTTTTTCTTATTGTTGTTTCCACGCCTGTGATAGGCCATTATCATCACCTCCCTCCGCTCAACTTTGAGCCTTATAAACCTGAGCCTTGCAAAAATTTTCTAAGTGGAGTACAGGTTCATACTTTTAAAATTTTTGCACAAACCGGTAGATTCCGTGGACCATCACGGCCAACCCTAGGGTTAGGAAAACCCATGAAAAAACACCGGAGGAGACGTGCCATAGGGCCACTCCAAGGGACCCCCAGAGGAGCTCCCTTAAAATGCTCTCACCTCGGGTTAGGACATCTTCCGGAACGAAGGTCACGGCTAGAAACGCCATTAGCAATGTCGTCCTGTCGTCCTTTTCCATGAGTGCTGCCCCACTCCCCAGGAGAGATACCGCGACCGCAAATTTAGGATACCACGGCCACTCCCTAAATGGCTTCATGTTCCCCCTCACCTCCACAACCGCGTGAAGGTTTAAAAGAGGTCCGCTTAACATGAAGGCGGAGATGGGAATGAAGGCCGTAGTTGCGGAGAACCTCACGATACTCTACGATGGAAAACCGGCCCTTGAGAGGGTTAGCTTTTCCCTTGATGAGGGCGAAACGCTCCTCCTTCTCGGGCCTAACGGCGCCGGAAAAACGAGCCTGCTCAAGACGATTTCCTGCTTCCACGGGGAGTACACCGGCAGGGTAGAGGTCTTCGGGAGGGAACCCTGTGAGGCTCGGGAGCTTATAGGCTACGTTCCCCAGAGCCACAGCCTCAATGAGCGCGTTCCGCTCACGGCCCTAGAGGTCGTCGCGATGGGGGCCATCTACCGGAGGGGCTTCGTCCACTTCAAGATACCACGGGAGACAATGGAGCGGGCCGAGAAGGCTCTTGAGTTCGTTGGTCTGGGAGGACTCGGTGAACGCCTATTCTCCCAGCTCTCGGGCGGCCAGAAGCAGAGGCTTCTCCTGGCGAGGGCTCTGATAAGCGACCCAAAGCTCCTCCTCCTCGACGAGCCGCTTTCGGCCCTCGATCCGAGCGCGAGGGCGGAAGTCGCCGGAGTCCTCAGCAAGATAAAGTCCCGGAAGGGCCTCACGATGGTGATAACCACCCACGACATAAACCCCCTCCTCGACATCGGCGACAGGGTCATGCTGATAAACAAGAGGCTGATAGCCTTCGGAAGGCCGGAGGAGGTTCTCACAGATGATGTCATAAAATCCGTCTACGGGCCCCTTGCCAGGGTCATTCCCGTTGGTGGAAAGCTCTTCTGCATAACCGGCGACGTCCACCTCCACAGGCACGGAGGTGGCGGGAGATGATCCCCGAGTACCTCATCAGGGCTTTTCTGGCTAGCATCATGGTGAGCGTTCTCCTGGGGATGCTAAGTCCGCTCATAAACACGAAGGGCCTTGCCTTCCTCACCCACGCTCTCTTTCACTCGCTCCTCTTTGGGGCAGTGCTGGGAATGATACTCGCGCTGCTCTTTGAGAACATGGCGCTGGTTACCCTAACGGCCCTGCTGGTCACTCTCGTCGTGGTTCTCCTCATAGCGTGCCTCGAAAAGCGCGGCTTCTCGTCAGATTCGGCGGTTGGTATAGTGGCGAGCTTTGTTGCAGGCTTAATCGTCCTGGGCTTCGGTGTCCTCTACAGCGTGATGGCGGACAGACCGTACTTCCCCCTGAGTGAGAACATCGTTTCCTACCTCACCGGGGACATATTCCTCATAACCATCTCCAACCTTGAGGCCCTGGCTGTGGGCGGTGTCCTGTTGTTCTTCCTCATGCTGGCCCTCTATCGCGACTTTCTCTACCTCAGCTTCGATCCGGAGGGGATGGAGAGCTACGGGGGTAACACGACGGCCTACCTGATGGTGCTCTACGCGATAGTGGGTGCGATAGGCGCCCTCATCGTTCAGACGGTCGGCCTGATAACCCTTCAGGTGGTCGCGATTCTCCCGGGGGCGATAGCCCTCATGGTCAGCAACGACCTGCGTAAGGTGCTCGGCGTAAGCCTCTTCGTAACCCTCACGGTTCAGCTCTCCTCGGTTGCCCTGGCGTATTTCACGAACATCCCGCCGAGCGGCCTAGCGACAATAGCCCTGGGGATTATCTACGGGGCCCTGCTGATAAGGAGGTGAAACTTTGGGGAGAAAGCTCGCGGGGATAGACGAGGCCGGCAGGGGTCCGGTTATCGGTCCGATGGTCATAGCGGCGGTGGTTGTTGACGAGGACGGGGTTCCAAAACTGGCGGAGCTTGGAGTGAGGGACTCGAAGAGGCTGACCCCGAAGCGGCGCGAGAGGCTCTTCGACGAGATTATAAAGCTCGTGGATGACTACAAGCTCATCGAGCTTTGGCCGGACGAGATCGACTTCAGGGAAGGAACACTCAACGAGTTCGAGGTCGAGAATTTCATCAAAGCCCTAAACTCACTCAAAGTCAGGCCCGACGTTGTTTATATCGATGCCGCCGACGTCAAGGAAGAGCGCTTTGGTGAAGACATCAGGAGGGGGCTGAACTTTGGGGCCGAGATTGTGGCGGAACACAAGGCAGATGACAAGTTCGTCCCGGTTTCAGCCGCCTCGATCCTCGCAAAGGTCACCCGCGACAGGGCGAT
>WAMH01000012.1 GCA_015522395.1 Thermococcus sp.
CCTCAACGTCGAGCGCTTTTATCAGCCCGATCGGCCCCTCGATGATGTACTTTGCGGCCCTCTTTGGTGTGTAGAGGCGCCACTTTTTGGCGGTTTTGAAATCCACGACTCTTCTTGAGGAGTCCAGCCAGATTACATCGATATCGCTCAGCATGAAGAAGGTGTGGATTGAAGCGTTGGCCCTGGTTTCAGCGGGCAGGACGAAGACGAGGGCGTAGCTGACGTTCCTGACCAGCATTAGCCCCCTGAAGCGCTTGAAGAAGCTGTCCGCGAGCTTAACCCTCCCGTGCCAGACAAGGCCTTTCGTCTCGTTGGTTATCATGGTTCCAGTTAGAGGGCCGATGTTAATAAGCCTTGCCGGCGAAAAGTTTTTAAATAACAAAAAGTTACTAAAAGATGAAAAGGGACGGGGGTGATGGCTATGGCGGAGAAGAAGGTTAGGGCCCCCGAGAGGGTTCAGGACGAGATCAGGAGCTACCTCGGCGAGATCGAGTACCTCAGGAGCCAGGTCGGTGCCATAGATGCAACCATAGCCGACCTCAGAACGGTTGATGCAACCCTCGCCTACATCAAGGAGCGCGGCGAGGGCAAGGAGATCTACATCCCGCTCGGGAGCGGGATAGCGATAAAGGGCAAGATCGAGAAGCCAGATGATGTCATCATGGACGTAGGGGCGGGCATACTCGTCGGCGCTACTATCGATGAAGCCCGCGAGAACATCGAGAAGAGGATAAACACCCTCATGGAACTCCGCCTGGCCCTGCTCAGGAAGATCGAGGAGGACGGCAGGAAGGTTACGGAACTCCTCAAGGAGCTTGAGGCCATGGAACCCAAGGGAGAGAAGACCAAGAAGGCTAAGAAGTGACCCCTTCCCTTCTTTTTTCGGGGGTGGTCCCATGGAGGCAGTTAAGGCTTACGAGCTTGAAACAGAGCTGGCCAGGATCAGGGAGCTCAGAAAGACTGTGGAGCTCAAGCTTGGCGAGCTTGATTACGCTGAGGGAGTGATAACTGCCTCAAAGGCAGATAGGAGGATTTACAGGGCGTTCTCTGATCTGCTCGTTGAGATAAGCAAGGGAGAGGCCATCGAGCACATCGAGAGGATGAGGCTGGCCTACAGGAGGGAGATCGAGCGGCTCAGGAAGAGGGAAAAAGAGATAATCGAGGAGCTGGCGAAGCTCAAGACCTTACACTCCTGACCTTTTCGCCGAGTTTGAAACCCTCAAGCAAGGCCCTTCTGTTTATCTCCTCCGTCCCGTGGGGAACCGCGTCGAGGACGGCCTTCTCTATGGCCTCCCTGCCCACTATGCCCGTCCACTCCGTCAGGACTCCCAAAGTCAGGATGTTCATCGTCAGGCTAAGCCCCGTCGTGTTCTCCGCTATCTCCGTGAGCGGGAGGGCTATGACGTCGAGCTTCTTCTCGAACTCAAGGTCCCTGTGCGGCACGAGGTCCTTCTCGACTATCACCTTCGCGCCTTCCTTAACCGTGTGGAGGTACTTGCTGTACGCCTCCTGTGAGAAGAACACCGCGTAGTCCGGGTGGATGGTCTTTGGGTAGTCTATCGGCTCGTCGCTTATGACCACCTCCGCCTTGCTCGCGCCTCCCCTCGACTCCGGGCCGTAGCTCTGCGTTTGAACCGCGTAGAGCCCCTCGTAGACGGCCACCGCTCTTCCGAGGATAACGCTCGCCAGGATGACTCCCTGGCCGCCGAAACCGCTGAAGAGGACTTCCTTCCTCATTCCTTCCACCCCGCGGTCTTCTTGGCGCGCTTTATGTACTCCCGGTATTCCTTCACGAGGCCCGGCCTGTCCCTGTCGGCGAACTCTCCGATGACCACCTTGCCCTCAAGCTCCTCCGGCGACATCTTCTTTGCCTTGTTGATTGGCACGGTTATCTTCTGGTACCAGCGGAGAAGCTCAGGGGCCGTCTTCATCCTGTTCCTCCTTCCGAAGCTCACCGGGCATGGCGAGAGGAACTCTACTAGAGAGAAGCCCTCCTTCTGGAGCGCCTTCTTGATGCTGTTCATGCCCTGGAGGTAGTTGAAGACGCTCCACCTGGCCACGTAGTTGGCCCCGGCGGCTACCGCGAGGCCGGCTATGTCGAAGGGGTTCTCGAACTGACCGTATGGAGCTGTGGTTCCCTTCAGGCCCTTGAGGGTAGTCGGAGCAACCTGGCCGCCGGTCATTCCGTAGGTGAAGTTGTTGATGAGTATCACCGTAACGTCGAGGTTTCTCCTTATGGCATGGATGAAGTGGTTTCCTCCTATCGCCGCGGTGTCGCCATCGCCCATGAAGGCGATTATCTTGAGATCCGGATTGGTGAGTTTTATTCCTGTCGCAAAGGCCAGCGCCCTTCCGTGGGTCGTGTGCAGGCCGTCGAAGTTGACGTATCCGGGAACGCGCGAGGAGCAGCCTATTCCGCTGACCCAGACTATCTCGTCCTGGCTGAGGCCGAGGTCGTCTATCGCCCTCAGGGTGAACTGCAACGCCGAGCCTATTCCACAGCCCGGACAGAACATCGTCGGGAGCATCTCCTTTCTGAGGTACTTGTCGCGAACCTCGTAAGCGGACTTCAGGTACATCATCCCACCACCCTCTCAATGATCTCCATCGGCGTGTGAACCTCGCCGCCTATCTTGCTTATCAGCTCAACCTCGGCCTTTCCGTTGGCCCCCTCCTTGACGAGGTGATAGAGCTGCCCCATGTTCATCTCGGGCACGTATATCTCCCTCACGCGCTCAGCAAGCTCCTCGATCATGCCGAAGTCGAAGGGCCATACCGTGTTGAGCTTGAGCAGGCCGGCCTTAACGCCCCTCTCGCGGAGCATCTTTATCGCCCTTATGGCCGAGCGCGAGACTATGCCCGTGCTGACTATCGCTATTTCCGCATCCTCAAGCTCGAAGGTTTCGTAGTCGATTATGTCGTCCTTGTGGTCGAGTATCTTGCGGTAAATCCTTCCGATTAGCCTCTGCTGGACTTCAGGCTCAACGGTCCTCGGGTGGCCGCTCTCGTCGTGGGTGAGGCCGGTCACGTAGGTGCGGTAACCCTTTCCGAATATCGGCATCGGGGGAACTCCATCTCCGTGGGGGTCGCCGAATGGAAGCTTAGCCTCTTCATCGTTGGCAGGAAGCTTTCTGTTGACGACCTCGATCTCGTCGGGGTTCGGAATGTAAACGCGCTCGCGCATGTGAGCTAACTCCGCATCGCCGAGTATAACCACGGGTGTCCTGTACTTCTCGGCGATGTTGAATGCCTTGATGGTCAGGTCAAAGGCCTCCTGAACGGTTGAAGGGCTCAGAACGACGAGCATGTGGTCACCGTGGGTTCCCCAGATGGCCTGCATTATGTCGCCCTGAGCAGGGAACGTCGGCTGGC
>WAMH01000013.1 GCA_015522395.1 Thermococcus sp.
GAAGGTCCCTACTTCGTCGAGCGAGCGGACGCCGTCTATCACTACGACCCTGTGCTTCCCTAAGAGACCCTTCACCTTCCTGACCGTGAGCTTTGCGACAGCGTTCTGCCCCAGCTCCTGGCGGAGCCGTATACTGACCTTTGCAACGTCCTCCTTGGTTAGCTGGAGTCCCCTCTTGAGAGTCTCCTCCCTCACAACGTCGCCCATAGAAACGCTGGGAAAACCCCTCTTCTCAAACTCCTTCACGATTTTGCTCTTTCCTGAACCCGGCATTCCGGTCACGATGATGATCATAGTGCCCACTCGGGGTAACCGGGAAGGGGCTTAAAAAAGTTAGGATTAGTTAGGAGGGCAAAATTTTTTAAGGTTTGTCTACAGAACACAATCGGTGAGAGCCATGAACGTCGAGTGGTTCATTATTGGACTCATCGTTACGTTCCTCGTAAACATACCGTTCGGTTTCTGGAGGGCGCATGCCAAGAGAACCGGCAACAAGATCGAGTGGGCGCTGGCGGTTCACCTGCCGGTCCCGCTGGTCGTTCTAATGCGCTATCTCGCCGGATTAAGCTGGAACGCCTCCGGCGCCCCCATGATACTGGTCTTTGTCCTAGCGTACTTCCTCGGCCAAAAAACCGGTGGAAAGCTCTACGCCAGGGCGCACGAGCGCGGTCTGAACCCGGGCAGGAGCATAGCCGTCCTCTGGAGGAACGCGGGAGGGGTGGAGGGAGAACCCCTCTGATAGAACCCGATTAAAAGAAGTCGTCGAGGGTCTTTCGCTTTGATCTCTCCTTTCCTGCCCTGCCCCCTTTTCCTTCTTTCTCCTTTCCAAGGCGGTCTTCAAGGCCGAGGTGGCGGTAGATCCCCTCAAGGACTTTGAGGCCGATGCCCTCGACACTCAAAAGCTCCGCCGGTTTTGCGCTGGCTATCTCCTCGACCGTTCTGAAGCCGGCGTTGTATAAAGCCCTCGCCCTCTTCCTTCCGATGTTTGGAAGCCTGACGAGTTCCAAGAGTTCTTCGCGAACGCCGTGCCTCAGGCGGAGGTGCAGGTCTGTGAGGAACCTCAAAACCTCCTTCTTCGGATTGAACAGCCTGTAAAGCTCTATCATGGAATACATAAGCCAGTCTGCCAGCTCCAAAATCCTGTAGAGGTCGCCGGGGTCTATGTTGTATGTCTCGTATATTCTCGCCTCAGGGGCCTCGTTTATCCAGTCCAGGAGGACTTTAGCCGTCTTAACCTGACTCAGGAAGCCCTGGAAGCGCGAGTCCTCGTAGTAGGGGATGCTGGTGTAGAGCTTCTCCTCGAACTCGTACGCTAAATCCAAGTAGTCCTCAAGCTCGCGCTTTCTCGCTGTGAGCGTCGCCATGTCCGGGGTTGAAGATATCAGCTGGAAGACCCCGAAGGGGTTGGGGTTCTCCTCGAGCATTGGAAAAGCGTCGCGGAACTTCTTGGCGGTGAGCGGGTCGATGTAGAGCTGGGAGGTTCTCTTCCCGAAGGGGAGAGCGATGAAGCGGTCCTCCATGTCCATGTCGATGAACTCGTTCTCTATGAGGAAGTAGACGACGTTTTTCGCTTTGTACTCCAGCGAAGCGATGTAACCCCTCTGGTGGGCGTAGAAAGTTCTCTCCAGGAATTCTATCAGCTCGCGGAAGTTCTCAACCCCGAAGTTGGTTATCAACGCCAAAATCTGGCTCCTGAAGGCCTGCTCGTTGGCGAGCATCGAGAACAGCTTCTCCGGCTTCCCGTGTATGTAGCGCTCCATGAGCTTCTTCGGCTCCTCCGTTCTGGCAACTACGATCGCCTCGCCGACTTTGTCATACTTCGGCCTTCCGGCACGGCCCATCATCTGTTGGATTTCAAGGACTGGGATGTCGGCCCAGCCAAAGCCAGCGTAGCGCTTCGTATCGCGGATTATAACGCGGAAGGCGGGGAGGTTTATCCCGGCGGAGTTGTGAACTATGAAGCCCACGCTGTAGCTCTCGTCTCCCTCGACTTCAAGGTTGTAGACGTCTCCCTCGTAGTCCTCTTCCTCAACTGAACGGACCTTGAGGAGCAGGTAACCATTCCAGATTTTGTTGACGTTGTAGGTGCGGTTTCCCCTCGGCGGACTCTCAAATCCAAGCTCCTCCAGAAGTTTGTAATAGCTCTTTCCGCTTACTTTTACGGTGTAGATGGGCTTCTTAGTCTTCCCAATGCCACCCTTTCTGATAGCAACATCGATGGACGAAACGTAGCCCAGAGAAGCCAAGAGGAGCTGAATCTGATACGCCAGCGATGGAGATGTAGTCGTGTAGCTGATGTAGTTCGCCCTGGACTTGGCATCCTTCCTTATGTACCCGTCCCCCTCTATCAATCCCCTGAGGAGGCCCAGCTTGACCTCACGGTTCTCGTTGAAGAGCAGTTCCCCAGGGATTGTTTTTTTGTGGGCCTGATGTCCTATCTCCTCCCTGAGCCACTCGGCAAAACGCTTGTTGCAGAACCTCACCGTCCGGCGGTTCCTCTCGTGATCTTTAACCACCACGTTGGCCCTTGGGAAGTATTCGGGTATCGTATCGAGCAGAAACTTCGTTATCTCCTCCTCATGAGAGCCTATGTCAAACTTTATAGCCCCTGTTTTGCTCGTGGAACCTTCTGCAATCCAGAGACCGATTAGGCGGGCGGTTTCAAAGTTAATCGGGAGAAACTCGGGGGTTCTGCGGATTGAGGAATGGAGCTTATCAGTTTTCCCGTGCTGGTTGACAACGTAAACCTCTTTTCTCAGCGGGATTTCAGTGGCTTCGATAGAGCGTTTTGGAATCGGCTGGAGTAGCATGTAAGAGACCTTTGGGTCAGTTTCAGACTCAAGTCTTTCCTTAAGCTCTTGAGCTGTCATCCATTCAGGTCCCTCGAACTCCCACCATATAACCTGCCTTCCGTCCGAGTAGTGGGACTTGTGCCTTATTTGCTTGAGGACCCATACCATGTGCTCGGGGGTTATCCTGATTGGGATAGCCCCATAAGCCTTTATAACGAGGAGCTTTCCGCGGTGCTCTCTCTTTAATGGTTGTATAACTCTCTTGAACTCTCCCGTGTGAGTGAGGACTTCGTCCCCCTTCCCCAGCTCTGAGACCTTTTTCACACCGTTTCTCGTCACCACGTGTGTATCCGGATGCATGCACAGCGTCGGCGTCGCCGTTATCACCTTGACAAGGCCCTCTCGGAACGCGTCCTCTATCAGCGTCCTCTCAACCCTGCTTAAACCCGCGTGGTGGAAGGCGACGCCGCCCTTAAGTGCCCTCTTGAGCTTCTCTGTAGTCGGATTGTCCTCTATTTGAGAGATCAGCTCCTCCAGTCCTCTCGTCTCGGGTTTGGTGAGCAGTCTGGAGATCTTCGATGAGAGTGAAACAGCCTCCTTTTCCGCTGAACGCCTTGTGTTAACGAAAACCAAAGCCTGCTTGCCCCTCTTCACGGCGTCGATCGCCAAACTTTCCCAGTTCTCGGGGTAGCGGTCGATTTTACCGTCCTCCCAGAAGAGCTGGCCGAGATGGAAAACTCCTTTCCTCAGCTCGACCGGGCGCCAGTCGCTTACCACAAGCTCCGCGTCGAGCCACTCTGCCAGCTCCTCCGCGTTTCCAACCGTCGCGCTCAAAGCTAGAATCTGCGCCTTCCCAAGGAGGTGGCTGAGTATCATCTCAAGGGTAGCACCGCGGTCGTAGGAGCCTATGAGGTGGACTTCATCTGCCACAATAAGCTTAACGTCCTTGACCCAGCCCGGAGAATGCCTCAGCAGGGAGTCGAACTTCTCTGCCGTCGCCACTATGATGTCGTACCTTCCGAGCCACTCGTCCGTTGAGTCGTAGTCGCCGGTTGTTGCGGCTACTCTTATTCCCAGCTTTTCCCACTCCTTGAACTCGCGGTACTTCTCCTCTGCTAACGCCTTGAGCGGGACGAGGTAGACTGCCTTTCCGCCCTCTCTCAAAAGTTTGTTTATCATGACTATCTCGCTCACCAACGTCTTCCCGCTCGCCGTAGGGATGGCTAAGACGAGGTTTTTGCCCTCCAAAACGCCGCTTTTCAACGCTTCTGCCTGCGGCGGGTAGAGTTCCTTTATACCTCTCTCATGGATGATCCTTTTTATCCTCTCATCGACCTGAAGCTCATCGACCTTCATCTTGACCGCAAGCCTTATTGGGGGAGGGGTTAAATAGGTTTGGGATTGTCATGAGGGTTCCCTACGTTCTCTTCGAGGTGATGAAGAACGGAAAGTCAACGGGCACGTTTGCCCTCGATGCTTACTTCATCGAGTTCCTCTCCCTTGAACCAAGAAAAGTGGTTCTGATAAAAGACCCCTCCACAATAACCTTGGGGGGCAAAGCCGAGGGGGCACTGCCCAAGCTCCTGAGAAAGCCCGTCGGAGCCCTTCTGAAGGACCTCTATGAGACACTCTTGGAAACCTCAGGGGAGGTGAGGGAAAAGAGGGTAAGCCACATGAGACGCTGGAACGTCTGGAGGATCCTCGGGATTCCAACCGGACACAGCAGGCACGTTGAGATTGATGAAGAGCTGGCGAAGGTCGAGCGCGAGTATTCCCTGGGTCTGGCGTTGCTGGAGAGGATACTCGGCGTTAAGAATGGGAGGGGACTGGATGAACTAGAGGTCGTGGAGAGAGGGGTTCTTTACAGAAAACTCTGGCTCTTTAATGGGAATGTCACCGGTGAAGACGGGCCCGATAAGGTCTACACCGACCTTCTACGGATTGATTCCGTTTTCAGAACGGCCTTTTTCTCCGCGCTTTTTGGTGGGGTTGGGATAACTGAGGGAATAATAAAAGGATCTCAGGCCTTCGCGTACAGCCAGCAGGCGACGTAGTGGTCCTTCTCAACCTCAACCAGGGGCGGCTCTTTCTTGTCGCAGAGGCCGGCTTTGGCCAGCGGACACCTTGGGTGGAAGTGGCAGCCTTCCGGCGGGTTTATGGGGCTCGGCGGTTCTCCCTTGACCTCCATTCTCTTTTTCTGTCTTGCCAGCTCCGGATCCGGAATTGGTATTGCCGAGAGGAGCATTTGGGTATATGGATGGAGCGGATTCTCGAAGATCTTCTCAGCCGGCCCAACCTCAACCAGCTTTCCAAGGTACATCACTCCCATCCTGTGGCTCATGTACTTAACAACGCCGAGGTCGTGGCTTATGAAGAGGTACGAGAAGCCGTGCTTCCGCTGGAGCTCCTTCAGGGTGTTGAGTATGTTGGCCTGAACTGAAACGTCGAGGGCGGAGGTCGGTTCATCGAGGACGACGAAGTCGGGCTGGAGGGCCAGGATTTTAGCCAATGCAATCCTTTGCCTTTGTCCGCCGGAGAACTCGTGGGGGTAGCGGTAGAGGTGCATCTCGTTGAGGCCGACACTCTCGAGGAGCTTTATCACGAACTCCTCGGGGTCATCAACCTCTATGCCGTGGAACTTCACCGGCTCCATTATTATGTTGAAGACCGTCTGCCTCGGGTCGAGGGAGGAGTAGGGGTCCTGAAACATTATCTGGGCATGCCTTCTGAACCATAGCAGGTCCTTTCCCTTGAGCTGCGTCACATCCCGGCCTTTGAATGTGATCTTGCCTTCCGTGGGCTCTATCAGCCGCAGTATAGTCCTTCCGGTGGTGGTTTTGCCGCACCCGCTCTCACCAACCAGACCGAAGGTTTCTCCGGGCATTATTTCGAAGCTGACTCCATCGACGGCCTTAACCCACGCAACGGTCCTCATGAGACTTCTAACCGGAAAGTACTTCTTCAGGCCTTCAACCTTGAGCACTGGTTCCATGGTGATCACCTCAATAGCGATGACAGGCCACGAAGTGGCCCGGTTCTATCTCCTTGAGCTTTGGAACTTCCTTTCTGCAGCGTTCCTCGGCGAAGGGGCACCTCGGGTGGAAGCGGCATCCCTTCGGCGGTGTTATGAGGTTGGGAACCGTTCCGGGAATGCTTTCAAGCTTCTCTATCTTTCCCAGGGGATTTGGAACGGCCCGGAGAAGCGCCGTCGTGTAGGGATGAAGGGGATTGTGGAATATCTGATCTACCGTGCCTATCTCAACCACCTTTCCGGCGTACATGACGACGACCCTCTGTGCGGTCTCTGCGACGACACCGAGGTTGTGTGTTATCAGCAGAACGGTTGCGTTGTACTTCCTCTTCAGCTCGTTAAGGAGCTCGAGTATCTGGGCCTGAACCGTAACGTCTAGGGCCGTTGTGGGTTCGTCCGCTATTAGGAGCCTTGGATTGTTGGCTACGCCTATGCCTATGACAACCCTCTGCTTCATCCCGCCGGAGAGCTCGTGGGGGTAGTTCTTGACCCTGTTCTCCGGGTCCGGGATGAGAACCTCCCTGAGTATGTTGACGGCCTTTGCTATGCCCTCTTTTATGTTCCTGACCTTGCCGTGAACCTCCATTGCCTCGCCTATCTGGTAACCTACTGTGTAGAGGGGATCAAGCGATGAATGGGGGTCCTGGAAGATGTACGCTATCTCGTTGCCCCTTATCTCCCTTATCCCCTCGTCGCTCAGCTTCAGCAGGTCAACGGTTGAGCCGTCGTCGCGGTGGTAGATTACCTGGCCGTTCACTATCTTTCCCGGGCTCTCTATCAGCTTAGTTATCGCCCTCGAGGTTACGCTCTTCCCGCAGCCCGTTTCGCCGACCAGGGCCAGTGTTTCCCCGCGATAGATGTCAAAGGATACGTCCTCTATGGCCTTAACGACTCCAGCGTAAGTGTAAAAGTAAACGCTGAGGTTCTTGATCTCCACGATGGGCTCAGGCACTGGCCTCACCTCCCTTGGACTTCTTCTTGAGCTTGAACTCGAGGCTCCTCCTGGTTCTCGGGTCGAGTATGTCCCTGAGGCCGTCTCCGAGGAGGTTCCAGCCGAGGACGACGGTAACTATGACCAATCCAGGAAATGCAACCAGCCACCAAGCTTGAGGAAACTGCTGGGAGCCCTGGTTGATGAGGTTGCCCCAGTCAGGTATCGGCGGAACGGCACCGAGACCTAGGAAGCTGAGTCCCGCTTCCGTGAGGATTATACCTCCAAAGTCCATGGTTATCATGACCAGTATTGGCCCTATGATGTTGGGCAGGATGTGCCTGAAGAGTATTGTCCTGGTCGGCAGGCCTATGGCGCGTGCCGCCTCGACGTACAGGTTCTCCTTCTCCGTTAGGGTTGAACCGCGCGTTACCCTTGCGTAGCCGGGCCACCAGACTATAACTAGGGCAACGAAAACCGCCAAGAGCTTTCCGAGATTGTTGACGTCCCTTGGATGCAGAGCGAACAGCTTTAGGACGAAGGTTTGGGCCCACACATGCGCGTTTAAGAAGTTCTGTATCCTGCCAGGTAGAACCGCCGAGAGTGCTATCGCCAGTATGAGCCCCGGGAATGCTAGGAACATGTCGGTGATACGCATTATGGTCTCGTCAACGGCTCCGCCGTAGTAGCCCGAGATCAGCCCGAGGATTATTCCAAGGGTGGGGCCGATCAGGATGATGAAGATGTCTAGGACCAATGCCGTTCTGGCTCCGGAGAGGAGTATGCTCAATATGTCCCTCCCGTAGGTATCCGAACCGAGCATGTAGTGGATGTAGGTGGTGTAGTGGATTATGTAGCCGTTCTGGAGCTGCGTAACGTTCAGGAAGTAAGTCGAACCCGGAGGGGCGAGCTGGGTGGAGTAGTTGTAGTTAACCGGGAAGAAGTCGTAGGGCCACGGGGCTAGGTAGGGACCGAAGATCCCGATGAAGATGTAGACGATGACTATGATCAGACCCAGCAGCGTCGGCGGCGAGCGGTTAACCGCATAGGCCATCAGCTTCCACTCTTTGATCCTCGACTGGTTCCTCCGCCTCCAGTCCTTCTTGAAAAGCCCAATGAACGACGCGAACCCGTCTATCAGCCTGTCGCTAATCCTGTCGAGTATGCTCATCTCGTACTCTTCCCTCGTTTCGTACTCGCCGGTCTCTTCCGCCATTTTATCACCTCAGAGCCTGACCCTCGGGTCAATTATCACGTAGAGTATGTCCGCTATCAGGTTAGCCGTAACGAAGACTATCGCGTAGAGGAAGGTCACGCCTATCAGAGCCGGAAAGTCGAGGTACATTATCGCCTGAAGGGCGTAGAGACCGATTCCCGGCAGGTTGAAGATTGTCTCGGTTATCGGTGTTCCGGCAAGCAGTCCACCGAACTGGAGGGCCAGGATTGTTATCACCGGAACCAGGGCGTTCTTGAGGACGTGCCTATAAAGCCTGCTCTTTGGGACTCCCTTGGCCTTGAGGAAGAGTGTGCTGTCCCTGCTGTACGCCTCGAGGAAGGAGTTTCTTGTGAACCTCATCAGAACTCCCGCGGCGGCTATTCCAAGGGTAAACCCCGGGAGCCAGAAGCGCTCGACCTGCTGAACGAAGTTGCTCCAGTCGAGGGTCAGGATGTCGTCTATGACCGGTATGTGGGTTATGGTGTGGGGCGGTCCCGGAGGAATCCCGGCCAGCGTCGTTGCATTCCAGTGGATGAAGAAGAGCCATATGAAGAGGTACGCTATGACGTAGATCGGGGTGGAGATGAAGATCAGGGCTATTATCCTCAGGGTCATGTCTGTAGCACTGTTCCTCTTGAGGGCGGAGATTATACCGAGTGGCAGCCCGATCAGTATCACGAAGAAGAAGGCGAAGAGTGCCAGTTGAAACGTCACGATGAACCTGTTGCCTATGTTATTGAAAACGGGCTCCTGATTCAACGGGTCGAGTAGGGAGTTTGTGAAGAGTCCCTTGACTAGGAACCAGTACTGGTCGTACCAGGGCTGGTCGAGGTGGTATTCCTTTTTGATCATCTCGATTGCAGCCTGCGACGCCTTCTCACCTCCCGCCCAGGCACGGACCGGATTGGCGGGGATGACGTAGGCGATGATGAACACGATGAGCGTAACCCCGATGAGGGTGGGGATGAACGTTAGACCCCTTCTGATCAGGAACTTCCCGAGTCCTGCCATTGTCCTCCCTCCTTGGCTTGGCTCAAAAATGAATCAAAAGAAAAGAAAGGGTTTCAGCCTTTGATGACCTCGTAGTTGAGGCTGTCAAAGACCACGGCACTCTGGAGGAACGGCCCGATGTAGTCGTCCGGGTCGAGGAAGTCCGGTGCCCATCCGACGATGTAGACGTCGAAGTCACCGCTGGCGGTCTTGCTGAGCAGGGTCGGCCATGAAAGCGGTGTAACCGAGATCTTAAAGCCGAGCTGTCCCCAAGTGTTCTGGAGGAGGGTCGCTATCTTCTCACGCTGGGTGTTTCCTGTGTTGTAGTAGATGCTTATAGTGTAATCGCTCGGTTTAATGCCTGCCTCCTTGATGAGCTGGAGGGCCTTTCCTATGTTGTACTTGTACTTGATGACGCAGCACTCGGTGTAGCCAAGCCATCCAATCGGGATTGGGCCGTAGTTGGGCACCATGTATCCCTTGTAGACCGCGTTGTAGATCTGCTCGTACGGTGTCGCCCAGGCGAGGGCCTCCCTGACCTTGACGTTGTCGAAGGGCTTCTTGGCGGCATTGAGGACTATGAATACCATGTCCGGCGTGACGAATGAGTCTATCCTGGACTCAAAGCTGTCGAGCTTGAGGTTCTTAACGGCGTTGAGCCTGTCTACCGGAACCGCCGCTATGTCGGCGACTCCCTTCTGGAAGAGGCTTATGCGCGTTGTCGCATCGTTTGAGAGGACGTAGATGACCATCTTGGTTGTCACGTAGTTCGGGTTCTTCTCCTCGAGCTTGTTCCAGATGCTGGCGTTCCAGTAGTGCGGGTTCCTCTCGAGGATTATGTAACTGTTCTGCTTGGCGGCCTTGATGTAGAACGGTCCGGTGAACACTCCAATGTAGTTGTTTTGGAGCATCTGGTGTATCGGGTCCTTTGATCCCGACTGGATGTAGTTGTTCCAGGCCTCCGGGTTCTTGCCCCAGTCGGCGGCCTTCATGGCCTCCTCGTACTTGTCGCCGAGCATGTACTTGGCCGGAATGACCATGAGGTACGGGTCGGCCAGAACGCTGAGTATTCCTCCGTACGGGTGCGGGAGGACGAGCTTGTAAACTCCAGCAGTTGGTCCGCTGTAGCCGAAGAACTGGAGGAGCTCGTTGAGGTTCTTGACCTCCTTGGTCTTGCCGTTGAAGTCCGCTATTACTCCACCGTTCTGGAGGACCTTCTCAAACTCGCTGTCGGTCATCGCGTAGCTCTTCGAGAGGTTGGTATAGGTTGCCAGCATCCAGTTGACGGAGTAGCCCGCCCTGAGGACGCGCCAGAACTCGAACTCAACGTCGGTGGCGTTAATCGGGTAGAGCTCGCCCGTCTTGGGGTCGTAGGCCTTAACACCTCCCCTGATGACGAAGTACCAGACGGTTCCGTCCTTGTTGTGAGCCCAGGCAACGGCCAAGTCAGGTGAAACTTTCTTGGTCTCGTTCTCCCAGTAGGTAACAAGGGTGTCACCGACGTTGTGATAAAGGGCCCAGCCAAAGGTCTCGTAGTCAAATGCCGGATCGAAGGAGCTTGGCCAGCCTATGGTGGTCTCGACTATGGTTCCGGGCGCGTTCTTGTAGTTTCCTATTCCTATGCTAACGCTCGGTGCGTTCTTGTCCTCCATAACTAGATCCCAGCGCGGGGCCAGAACAGGGTTGTAGTACCAGTTGTGCACCCAGTTCCAGTAAACGCGCGTTGCCTTGTTGTCGCCGAGGATTATCTCGGGAACTTCCTTGTTGGCCATTATGTAGAGCGCGTTGTAGAGCGCCCCCCTGATGTTGGGGTCTGTAACCTTCCTAGCGAGCTGTATGAGGGCGTCCATGTTCGGATCGCGGAGGAAGGCGGGGTTTATCTGTCCGAATCCCTGCTGGTTTTTCATGAGCTCCTGTATACTAGGTGTCTTGGCCTCGTTAACCTTGTAAGAAACGACTATAACCGGCTTGTTCGGTAGATTGGAGACCTTGGCGCCGCTCCCTGCAGGTCCAACCACGACGGCGTACTTGGGGGTGTCTATGACCGTGGCCTTTGAGAGGTGCCCCTCAATGTATTTCACCGCCTTTGAGGACTGAACGGTGGTTGCCGCACTGGACGTCGTGGAGCTGGGGGTGGATTTGCCCGCGGCGGGGCTTATGGTAGTGGTGGTGGGGCTTTTGCCTCCACCGATACAGCCACTGGCGGCCACTGAAAACGCTACAACAAAAACCAGTAGGAGTGCCGCTGCAACCTTTCCCCTCATGAATGCTCACCTCTGGGGATTAAGGCATCCTATATTACTCCAGAAAACGTATAAATCTTTCTGTGCTCATCTTGTCATACTGATGGTATTTTTGATCGATTGTTCCCCCTTGATGATCCACTGTCCAAGTTACGAAAAGCTTAAATGAGTTGGAATGCAAGTAACCCACGTAAAGCCTTTCGAGTGGTGATGGAGATGGTCAGGTCGTACGTTTTGTTGACCGTTGAGATTGGAAAAGTTGAGAGCGTCATAGAGGCGCTCAAGCAGATCCCGGGCGTTACGAAGGCCGACGCAGTCACAGGCCCCTACGACGCGATAGTCCACATAGAGGCCAACGACCTCGGAGAACTCACCAGAAGAATCCTCCACGACATACACAACATCGACGGTGTTATCGACACCACTACCGCAATAGTAGTTGAGATGGAAGAGGAGGAGTGATCACCTCTTTTTCTTCCCGGATTTGCGCTTCTTCCTGCCTTTGGATTTGCCCCTCGCTTTCCTGAGTTCACGCACCTTCTGGGCCATCATCCTGAGTGATTTTCCTTTGGAGTGCCTGCTCTCTATCCTCAGCATCCCCCTAGTTCTATAGGTCTCTTCGAGTCCCGAGAGCCTCGGATTGAGCTTTTCAGGATCGATCTCAATGACCTTCATCCCCAGCTCTTTTGCCGCCTCGACCATCTCGTTCACCGAGGGGGAATCAACGGCTAGGGCCCTCTCTATAGCCCGTCCGTACTTCCTGCTGAGCCTTGCGTCTATCTCGCTGGGCCACACGACGAACTTCCTCATCCTCTCACCGGACAAGGTTTAAAAGAATCCCCGTTAAAAACCCTTTTGGTGAAGCGAGTGGAAGGTGGAGACATCGTCAGTCGCATCTTGGCGTGCACGGGTTGCGGTGAGTTCCTCCTCATCGAGTACGAGCCAACGTTCAACGTTGAGGACTTCTCGTGGGGGCTCCTGATGCCGGCCCTCCTGAAGGAGGGCCCCACGGTCGTGGCGGACTTCTTCGGTGTGGGGGCTATTACGTTCAGAAACTACACCCGTAGGGCCTCAGGGGAGGAATATTCCAGGATAATCGACCTGACAAAGGGCATCAAGGTCATCAAGGTCGGTCCGGGTTCCGCCAGCTACGGCGAACTTATAGAAGAGCTGGCCCCGGCGTACGAAGCACAGACCTTTCTAAGGAATTACCACTCGCTAATCGGTCGGGTGAGCAGACTTCCCGTCAAACCGCGCTATCTTGTCACCTTCGGTCTGGGACACTACGTTCACTTCGGCGGCGATGCCGCGATCCTGGCAATCCTGACGGCCGTCAGCACCCTACCCGTTGAGGATCTCCTCAGCGTTCACCTCATAAACAGGGACGTTATTCGTCGGGATCACCTGGCGATCCTTGAGGGCCTTGCCTCGGCTGTCTTTGAGCTCTCATCTGAAGGGGTGAAAATTAGGAAGGGCGGTGTTTCGGGTGATAAAAGAGGGTGACAGGGTTCTTCTGATCGACAGGAGGGGCAAGCGCTATCTCGTGACGGTCTCTGAGAGGGAGTTCCATACCGACCTGGGCATACTCAAGTTGGGGGAGCTTATAGGGAAGCCCTACGGAGCCTCGATAACCAGCCACAGGGGCGAGGAGTTTAGAGTTATCAAGCCGGACGTCAACGACATCATAGCCAAGATGAAGCGCGGGCCTCAGATAGTCCACCCGAAGGACGCCGGCATAATAATCGCCTACGCCGGCATCTCACCCGGCGATACAGTCATCGAGGCAGGGGCCGGAAGCGGCGCGCTCACGATATTCCTGGCCAACGTCGTCGGTCCCACCGGAAGGGTGGTCAGCTATGAGGTCAGGGAGGACCACGCCGAGATCGCCCGGAAGAACGTCGAGTTCGCGGGCTTCTCCGACAGGGTCACGATAAAGCTCAAGAACATCTACGAGGACATAGATGAAGAGCACGCGGACCACATAGTTCTCGATTTGCCCCAGCCGGAAAACGTTCTCCCGCACGCGGTTGAGGTTCTCCGTCCTGGGGGATACTTCGTGGCGTACACGCCCTGCGCCAACCAGGTTCACCGCTTCTTCCAGGCGTTTCGGGAGTACAGGGAGCACTTCTACAGGCCGAGGGTCGTTGAGGTTCTGGTTAGGGAGCAGGAGGTTAAAAGGGAGTGCATGAGGCCGAAGACGACGATGCTGGCGCATACGGGTTATTTGACCTTCATCAGGAAGCTGTGAACTCTTCTTCCTTTGCTTCTTCCCCGCCCTCGTACGTGAGGTAGGCCAGCGCCCCGAAGAGCAGAACCCCAACCGTGGCCTGGAGCACAGGGTTTCCGGGAAGTTTCTGGAGGGCTCCTATGTTGCCGTAGAGCACCGGCCAGAAGAGGAAAATAGCCGTTAGGACAACCGACGTCAGGTAGATGGTCTTCTTCATTTTCCCCCACCGGGCCCAGTTTCACAAACGTTTTTTAATGCTTTTCCCCAGCCGTCGAAGATGTTTCCGCGAACTACACCTATGGTTAACAACAGGTTTATAAGCACTCAAAGGTGTGAAACGTTAGATGTCCAGCATTGGGCCTATGTATGGAGGTGTTCATTATGCCCTATAGAATACTCGAGAAGAAGGAGTTGGCTGCAAACCATGTCATGTACAGGATAGAGGCCCCGCACGTGGCCAGGAAGGTTCAACCGGGACAGTTCGTCATCATAAGGGCCTTTCCGACGGGTGAGAGGATTCCGCTGACCCCCGTCATGTGGGACCGCGACGAGGGCTGGATAGTTCTCGTAACCTTCGTCCGTGGCAAGACGACGATGAAGATGGCCAACGAACTCAAGCCCGGCGATGAGATCCTCAACGTTGCCGGCCCGCTCGGGAACCCTGCACCTGTAGAGAAGTTCGGCAGGGTTCTGGCAGTGGGTCTGAGCGCGGGAATAGTCGAGGTCTTTCCCATAGCAAAGGCCCTTCAGGAGGCGGGAAACGACGTTACGGTGCTCCACGTTACACCGTGGCCCATGGTCATCCTGGAGAGGGAGTTTAAAGAGGCCGTTTCCAGGCACCTCGTTGAGGGCTTTGACCTCCAGCCCGGGTGGGGGGCCAAGGAGATAGTTCAGGAGATATCGAGGAGCGGGGCCGAGCGGGTAAGAAAACTCCTCAGTGAGGAACACTTTGACTTCGTCCTCACCGTTGGCCCGGCCGGCTCTCAGAAGGCCGTTTTTGAGGTTGTTAAGGACTTCGGTGTGCCCATGCACGCCGACCTGCACCCGATAATGGTGGACGGAACCGGAATGTGCGGCTCGTGCCGTGTAACTGTGGGTGGCGAGGTCAAGTTCGCCTGCATAGATGGACCCGGTTTCGACGCCTACAAGGTTGACTGGGACGAGCTCATCCACAGGGTCGGCTTCTACACCGATATGGAGAGAAGGGCTCTCGAAGAATACCTCAAGTCCGTGAGGGGTGAGTGAAATGGCCGTTAAAAGGAAGATCATCAAGGAGCGCGTTCCCACTCCTGAGAGACCCGTTGAGGAGAGAATACATGACTTTAAGGAGGTTAACCTCGGTTACACCTTCGAGCTTGCCGTCAAGGAGGCTGAGAGATGCCTCCAGTGCCCCTACGACTACGCCCCCTGTATCAAGGGTTGCCCCGTCCACATCAACATTCCGGGCTTCATAAGCAAGCTAGTTGAGTACCGCGACAACCCCGACAAGGCCGTTAAAGAGGCCCTAAACGTCATCTGGGCATGCAACTCGCTTCCAGCAACGACCGGCCGTGTCTGTCCGCAGGAGGACCAGTGCGAGAAGAACTGTGTCATGGGCAAGGTCGGTGACAAGGTCAACATAGGCAAACTTGAGCGTTTTGTGGCCGACTACGCCCGCGAACACGGCATAGACGAGGAGCTCCTCTTCGAGATAATCCCGAAGATCGAGAAAACGGGCCAGAAGGTCGCGATAGTCGGCGCCGGTCCGGCTGGACTTACGGCGGCCGGCGAGCTGGCCAAGCTCGGCTACGACGTGACCATCTACGAAGCCCTCCACGAGGCCGGTGGCGTTCTCATGTACGGCATCCCGGAGTTCAGGCTGCCAAAGGACATCGTTGAGAAGGAGATAGACAAGCTCAGGAAGCTCGGCGTCAAGATACTCACCGACCACATCGTCGGGAAGACCGTTACCATGGAGGAGCTCCTTGAGGAGTACGACGCAGTCTTCATAGGCTCCGGTGCCGGAACACCGAGGCTCATCAACGCCCCTGGAATCAACCTCAACGGCATCTACACGGCCAACGAGTTCCTTACCAGGGTCAACCTCATGAAGGCCTACAAGTTCCCGGAGTACGACACGCCGGTCAAGGTCGGGAAGAAGGTGATAGTCATCGGCGCAGGAAACACTGGAATGGACGCCGCGAGGAGCGCGAGGCGCTTTGGGGCGGAAGTGACTATAGCCTACCGCCGCGGTGAGGAGGACGTCAGCGCGAGGGAAGAGGAAGTCGCCCACGCCAAGGAGGAGGGCGTTAAGTTCGAGTACTTCATCAATCCGGTTGAGTTCATCGGCGACGAGAACGGCAACCTCAAGGCGGTTAAGTTCGAGAAGATGAAGGCTTTGGACGAGAGGGACGCCAGAGGCAAGAGGAAGATAGTCGGAACCGGCGAGTACGTAACGCTCGAGGCGGACACGGTGATCATAGCCATAGGCAAGCACCCGAACAGGCTCATCATCAACACCCCCGGATTGAAGGTCGAGCGCGGAAAGATAGTCGTCGACGAGAACCTCATGACGAGCATTCCTGGTGTCTTCGCCGGTGGCGACGCGATAAGGGGAGAGGCAACCGTTATCCTCGCCATGGGCGACGGAAGGAGAGCAGCCAAGGCCATCCACGAGTACCTCACGAAGAAGAGGGAAGGGCAGAAGGCGAACGCCTGAGCTTCATTTTCTTTTCTCTACTTAAAACACGCTTCCAATACCTGGTCCGGTATTCTGTAGTAAACGTTCCTTTCCTCTCCGACCTTCCCAAGGAACGACGAGTCAACGAGTGCCTTCAACATTTACACCGAAGCCGAGAACTCTTAGGCCGGAGATGTTTTGAGGTTCCTTTGATGTCCCCCAGATCCTCTGTTCTCGCAAAAGAACGCGTTAACGGCACTCTCTATCCTCTTGTAGACGTCCATGCGGGAGTTTGATTTCACCCCCCGAAAATCAACGAGAATGTGTGGAAGTCGGTCTTCAGGAC
>WAMH01000014.1 GCA_015522395.1 Thermococcus sp.
GAGTGGAGACTGGAAGGGGGAGAAGCACGTTCCCGTTATAGAGTACGAGAAGGACGGAGACCTCGTTAAGGTCGAGGTCAGCGTCGGCAAGGAGATACCGCACCCAAACACCCCGGAGCACCACATTGCCTGGATACAGCTCTGGTTCCACCCGAAGGACGGAGCCTTCCCGATTCTGGTCGGCAAGGTCGAGTTCCCCAACCACACCGACCCGCTTAGCGAGCCAAGGGTGGTCTTCTTCTTCAGGACAGAGAAGAAGGGCAAGCTCTACGCCCTCAGCTACTGCAACATTCACGGCCTCTGGGAGAACGAGGTTCAGCTTGAGTGAGTCCTCCCCCCTTCAATTTTCTGTTTTGGGGTTCGCACTTTTGCCCAGGAAAGCTTATAACAGGACATTCAGACTGACAGCGGTGGGAAAATATGAAGGTTTACATGCCGGACCGCGAGTGGCCCGAGCACTACAGGCCGGTCCTTGATGAGCTGGCCAAGGTAAAGGACCCCATCACGGGAGGAGAGGTCCTCGACTCCGGCGTCATAGCCGGTCTGGAGGTCAGCGGGGACACCCTCAAGATATGGCTCAACTTCGAGAGCCACGCGGAGTACAACATAACCGGCGAGAGCGCGATAGCCTACTCCAAGATAATCGGCGACATAATGGAGCGCTTTGCCCTCGTTAAGTTCGACAACGTCTACATCTACGATCTCAAGAACAATCCAGTAGGCATTTTTGAAAACAAAAGGGGCTACAGATGGGAGGACATAAGTCAGGAGAAGGTCTGAATGGGTCTGTTGGGGAACTTCAAAAGACCCGCCAAAAAACCGAAGAAAGGCCCCAGGGAGGACCTACCTCCCGAAGTTAGGCGCGTCGTCGAGGTTCTGCGCTCCGTGAAGGACCCCGAGACGGGGCTTGATATAGTGGACGAGGGCCTGCTCTACGGCCTGACCGTTGAGGGAAGCAGGGTTCAGGTCTTCCTTCTGCTCGCGCGCTCGACGCCTGAGTGCCACTTCTGCCAGAGCATAGCGGTGAACGTCCAGAGGAGGATTTTGCGGGACATCTTTGAGGTCCTCAGAAAGGAAGGGTTTAATAGGGTTGAAGCGTATAACGAGATAGGGCTTCTGCTCGAAGAATGGGGTGATGAAGATGGTTCCGCCGGAGCTTGAAGAGGGGCTTCCCCTCGAGAAGGTTAAGGAGTTTTCGCTTGAGGAACTTTTGGGAATGGCCATTAAAGCCGAGATCGGGGCAAGAAAGTTCTATGAGAGCCTCGCCGAGAGGGTTGATATCCAAGAGCTCAAGGACAAGATAGAGTGGCTCGCTGGTGAGGAGAAGAAGCACGAGGAGCTTCTGAGGAAAATCTACGCCAACATGTTCCCTGGAAAGGAGATAGTCTTTCCAAAGGAGCACATAGGGCCGGAGCTTCAGCCGGTAGCGAGGCAGCTCCACGGCGTTGGGGACATAATAGAGCTTATCCGCTGGGCCATGAAGGCCGAGGAGATAGCGGCGAAGTTCTACGCCGAGCTTGAGAAGATGGTTGAGGCCGAGGAGAAGAAGAGGCTCATGCGCTACCTCAGCGACATGGAGTGGGGCCACTACTACAACCTCAAGGCCGAGTACGAACTCCTCCTCGACTGGGCCATGTACAGCCAGATGATGAACGTTGGACCGTGACCCCATAGTTCCGGCGAAAAGGTTATATTCTCCCGTTTCCCTTTATTTGGAAACAGAACTAGGGGACCGCCATGGATATCTCTCCCGACCTAGCTATAATCACCCTGAAGGGTGCAATCGGTCTGGTATTTCTCTGGGTCTTCGTTAAGAGTCGTCGTCGCTCGGCCCTCTTCCTCGGCGCCGGCTGGGTCCTGAGCGGGAACCTTCCCCTCGGGGGCACGGTTGTCGGGGGCAGGGACCTCGATCCGCTCATCATGGGGCTCTCGACATCTATCACGATATTCGGCATAATGGAGCTCATAACGGAGGAGCGTGGCAGGGGGCCGCCAAGGTCGCTTCTCCTCTCGCTCCCACCGGTTCCCCTTGTATACGGCGCCATCGAGAC
>WAMH01000015.1 GCA_015522395.1 Thermococcus sp.
ATCATGTGGTTCCTGCCACTGATGGTCTTCGTTGTCCTCATGGGGGTGGGCATAGACTACAACAGCTTCTACCTAGTCAAAGCTAGGGATGAGTTTGAGCGTCGCTCTCCAACGGAGGCACTTACGGTCGCCGCAGGAACGATGGACCTCGTAGTTATTGGCCTCGCGGCGGTGCTCGCCACGACCTACGGAGCACTGATGACCAGCTCAACATGGGGAACGAGGGAGATAGGATTCGCTTTAGCGGCTGGAGTGCTAATAACGGCAACGCTGGCAGTCTACTTCCTCGGTCCGGCAATGATGAGCCTCTTCGGCGAGAAGGCCTGGTGGCCACTGCACAAGACCAAGAAGTCCGAGAAGGAATGAACACTCCTTCCTTTCCTGTTTTTAACAACAATGAATCCTTTGGCAGAATTTCTTAGGTTTATTCTCCGGTCTACTCATGCACATGAGCGAGATAGTTGTAGGAGTGGGACATCTCCGAGCTTCTCGCTCTTGCGGGGACATACTACAATGATATCGTTTATTCTGAGTTTACGTACGTGATTATGATGAAACCAGCGAAAGGCCGTTCACACTTAAGAAGAGGCCAAAGCCTGTTGTTAAGCCTCGAACGCTCTAAGGCCTGCCCTTGGGCTGTTTAAGCCCCCCGACTATTCAGTGGTGAACAATCACGCTCAGCCCCGAGAATATCAAAGTTCCCACGTCAAAAGTGCATTCAGTTCGATTTCAATGCAGTTGGCCAGTATTATAACATCGCCCGGTAGAAGGCCGTGACGCCCAATTAGCTTTTTCCGCTTCCCATGAGAGGACGCTATCTCTGGGTGCATGATGGGCACGCCCTCCGAATAACTTCAGCTTCTTTCGACACTCTTTTAAACGCTAAACTCAAGCTTTCACTATGAATATCGCCGAGATGCTCGCGCTGATCGGACTCGGGTACCTCCTGAAGCTCGTGGTTAGGAAGGAAAGACCCTTCGACTGGCTTCGCTTCATCACCAACGACATTCTCCTGGCTTTCTTCGTCTTCGGAAACGTCGCGAGCAAGGATTTAGAGTATCTGCTCAGCATAGAGACAGTCTTCCTCTACGTCTTTCTGATAATAGGGATAAGCCTGGGCTTTTCTTACCTCTACGGGAGGTTCACCCTTAAAAGCGACCCCTGGGCAGGGGCTTTGATGGTCCTCTCGGTTTATCCCAACACGGCAGCACTCGGCTTTCCGATAGCGGAGCTCTTCCTTAAGGACATAACGCCGGTGATGCTCTACTCGACGACCAACTCGATGATAGTTATCCCCATTGTGACGTTCATAGCGGCCCACTATTCGAGCGGCGGCGCGAGCGTCAAGGAGAGCTTTCTCAAGGCTTTAAAGTTCCCGCCGACGCTTGCAAACCTCCTCGCGCTTGGCTTAGTTATAGCTGGAATTCACCTTCCGGGCTGGTTCATCGAGCCAATTAAAACCATCGGCTGGCTCAGCATCCCGCTCCTTCTCATATACTTCGGCTCGAGGATAACGCTGAGGGCTTTTGAGCTTAGAAAGCTCCTCGAAGTTGGGACCTTCAGGATAGCGATCCCCTTCGTTTTCGTCTTTCTCACCCTCCGCTGGGCATCACGGGATGTATTCTACTCCGTTCTGGTTGAAGCGAGCATGCCGCCTGCTATAGCTGCCAACGCGATTTTAGCCCAATACAGGCTCAAGGCTGATGAGGCGATAAGCGTCACCTTCGTGCTGACACTGCTCGTCATCGGGCTTTTTGTCATCCTAAGGATATTGGCAGGCTCAGGTTAATCTTTTAACCCTTCGAACCATCTTTTAATGGGTGATAGCATGGAGCGCGTCGTCGAAATTCTTCGCGAAATACTCGAGATACCCTCGCCAACGGGCTACACGAAGGAGGTCCTCTACCACATCGAGAAGAAGCTCAACGATGCTGGAATAAAGACGCACTACACCAACAAGGGCGCCCTAATAGCGGGCAACCATCCGGAGCCCGAGCTCGTCATAGCGGGCCACGTCGACACGCTTGGGGCCATGGTGAAGGGAATTCTACCAGACGGACACCTCAGCTTCACGCGCGTTGGCGGCCTGCACCTTCCGGCCTTCGAGGGTGAGTACTGTACGATAATCACCCGCTCCGGGAAGCGCTATAGGGGAACTCTCCTCCTCAAGAACCCGAGCGTTCACGTCAACAGGGAGGCGGGAAAGAAAGAGCGCAAGGAGGAGAACATGTACATCCGCCTCGATGAGCTTGTCGAGAAGAAGGAAGACACCGAGAAGCTCGGGATAAGACCAGGTGACTTCATAGCCTTCGATCCAAAGTTCGAGTACGTTAACGGCTTCGTCAAAGCCCACTTTCTGGACGACAAGGCGAGTGTCGCGGTTATGATTGACCTGCTTTTGGAGCTTGGGGCGGAAAAACTGGAAAAGCTCCCGGTGGCGTTCTTCTTCTCGCCCTACGAGGAGGTCGGCCACGGGGGTTCCGCCGGCTATCCGCCGAGCACTAAAGAGCTGCTCGTCGTTGACATGGGCGTCGTTGGAGAGGGCGTCTACGGTAAAGAAACGGCCGTCTCGATTGCAGCGAAGGACTCCAGCGGGCCCTACGACTACGAGATGACGACAAAGCTCATCGAGCTGGCCGAGAAGAGGGACATACCGCACGTGGTGGATGTGTTCCCCTACTACGGCTCCGACGGAAGCGCGGCTCTAAGGGCAGGCTGGGACTTCAGGGTTGCCCTCATCGGCCAGGGAGTCCACGCAAGCCACGGCATGGAGAGAACGCACGTTAAAGGCCTGCTCGCGACGAAGGAGCTGATAAGGGCCTACATCGAGGATAAGTTTGGGCTTTGAAGTTCTTTACTTTAATTTTATCCATTTACCTTCCGGGCAAAAGGATAAATAAGGAAATACCCAGAGTTTTTGATGGGAACCGCAATGGGGATTGAAGTTAAAGAAGGCAAAATAATCGTCTCACGGGAGCTTAGCGATTTAGATTACTTCGTCTTGGATGTTGTTAACTTGAAAGGACATAGAAGATGCGGTTTTCCTCTACGAACTTTTCAAGGACAACCTTGACCGGAGGCTTCTAAATGACTACGCAAAAAGGCTCAGGGTTAACCCCCCTTTCTAAAAGAGATATGGACGAAAGACTGGCATTCATAAGACTCTACGTCAAAAAGCTGAAGGAAAATCCCGATGATGTATTCAGGCAACAGGTCAAGCTTGTTAATTCCTTCCTAAATGCCGCGAAGAACTTTCCGCTTACAAAGGAAGAGTACCTTAAGCTCAAGGGCGAGTTAAAAGTAAAGAAAAAGCCCGGATAAATGCTCACTCTATCTTCGCCCCGCAGACGGGGCAGAACTTAGCCCCCTCTGGAACTATGTGGCCGTTGGGACAGCGCTTTATCTCGTGCCCGCAATAGGGACAGAAGCGCGCCCCCTTGGGGATCGGCTTGCCGCAGTAGGGACAGATTTCCTGTTCCTGAGCCGCAGGAGCGGCCTGCTGGGGCTGCTGGGGATTCTGGTAACCTGCTGGAGGAACGCCGCCACCCGCGTACGGCTGGGCCGGTTGAGCGGGCTGGGCAGGCTGCTGGAGGAGCTGGGGCATTATCACCATCCCGGTTCCCATAGCGGCCCCCTCGCTCTTCCCGAGTTCCGCCGCAACCTGCTTTGCCGTGTCCATCTGCATCACAGCCTGAGCGTTGCCCGTCTGCATTATCCAGAAGAGCCTCTGGCGCCACTCGTCGGTTGTGTTTACGCCCTCTATCTTTACATCGACCAGCTCGAGGCCGAGCCTGCGGAAGTCCTCCATCAGCTTGACCTTCACCTGCGTGCTCACCATGTCGAGGTTCTGGAAGAGGTCGACGATTGAGTAAGCCGAGAGGTGCTTCATCATGCCCTCGTTGAAGTAGGCGCGGATGAACTTGGTGACGTCGCTGGTATCGTAGAGGCTCTGGCCTCCGACCACCTCGGTTATGAAGAGCACCGGATCAGCAACCTTGAACCAGTAAACGCCGTAGTACTTGACTGGAGCCAGCTCCCTCGTCTGCGTCTCCCCGCCGTATCTCCCTTGAAACTGCTTCATGCTGACGAAGATGATGGTGGCCTTGAACGGACTGTTGCTCCCGCCGACGAGCTTGTAGAGGAGCGGAAGGTTCTGCGTGGTCAGGGTGTGCCTCCCCGGCCCCAAAACATCGTAGATCTTGCCGTCGCGCATGAAGACAGCTACCTCGTACTCGTGGACTATCAGCTGCGCACCCCACTTTATGACTTCGTTGGGATAGCGCCAGATTATCTCGTCTTCACCGGGATTCACCCACTCTATCACCTGCACCATCTCACTCACCCGCCGCGAAACTCATCCTCTTGCTCAAAACCTCCTCGAAGGAGTTGAGCTTGTCGTCGAGGTCTAAAACCGCCATCCCGAGGGCCTGTGGGTTTGCCACCTGTCCGTTTATCACCCCGATGCCGTTCAATATCTCCTCGGCCAGCTCTATCATCC
>WAMH01000016.1 GCA_015522395.1 Thermococcus sp.
ATGGGGACAACGTGGAGGTAGCCCTCCTTGTCTATGTGGTTCACCATGACGCCTATCTTGTCCATGTGGGCGGCTATCATTATCTTCGGTCCAGAACCCTTCTTGTGGGCTATGACGTTGCCGAGCTTGTCGATGTAAACCTCATCGGCAACCTTCTCAAGCTCCTCCTTAACGACGTCCCTAACGCCAAGGAACTCGTATCCGGAAACGCCCGGAGCTTCCACAACCTTCCTCAAAAGCTCAACGTCAACCATGGCTTTCGCCTCCTTTAGATTTCCATCTGAATGTATTCGGCCGGCTTAATAAGGTTTGCGAAAGAGGGGGTAAGAAAAGCAGGGATCACCCCAGGAGAACCTGCAGATACGCCTCCTCGCCGGGTTCCAGGGTTTCTATCTCCCACGTCACAACCCCGTCCTCGATCTTTGCCTTCCCCTTCGTGGTTCTCACTTCAAGGGCGCTCATCTGCCTCTCGAAGCGGAAGTTCTCAAGACCCTTGAGCCTCGGAGCCTTGACCTTGACGAAGTAGTAGCGGTCCATCGTCTCCTCCTGAACGATAGGCCTGAAGAATGCCGCGTAGGAGGTACCGCCAAAGATAACTGCGGTCAGGATGAGCAGCAGGGCGGTAAGGCCGTTTCCACCGGATGAAGGTGCCGTTGTGGTCACGTTAGTGCCGGTGGTCGTCGTCGGGCTGGGTGTTGGGGTCGGGGTCTGAGGCGGTCTCACCCTGGCCGTTGTAGAGGTCCCTATGTACCTGCTGCTCTCGGCCTTCAGCAGTATCGTTCCGTAGCCTGTCGTGCTGAGGTTCACAACAGCTATTCCGGAGGCGTTTGTCGTCTCTATGTCCTGCCCCAGTGGACCAAGGGCTGTGACGGTGATGTTGGGAACGGGGTTCCCGGTGGGGTCAACCACCTTGACCACGAGTGAGTCGTTCATCTGCTCGTAGCTCATGAAAAGCCTCTTGACCTCAACGATGGTCGTCTCTATCCTTCCGTCGAGGTCGAGGGTAACCCTATAGGAACCGGGCTTCGTCACGAGGTAGGTGACGGTCCCGTCGTCGTCGGTTTTGAAGGATATTCCATTTATTCTGACCGATATGCCAGGAACGCCCCCGCCATTCTCGTCGTAGACGAATACGTGAATCGCCCCGTTCTGGAAGTACGCCCTGTAACCGAGGTGCCTCTGGAATACCCTGAATGAGGCGGTGACTGCCTTGGACTTGCCCCCAAAGTAGCCCCACAGGCGCACCCAGTAGTTCCCCACGGGGGGCTTCACCAGTGTGACGTTCTTTACCCAGCTTTCACCGGGGTTTAGGTAGATCGTCGTGGCAAACTCCTTTACCTGTTTGCCGTCGCGGGTTATGGTGTAGCCAACCCTGCCTATTATCACCCCGTTGGCGGCAGAGGTTACCCTCATAACCACGCTGACGTTGTGGCCGTAGGGATATGCACTTCCGACCGAGATGCCCAGATTGTATTCCACAAAGGTTCCGACGTGTATTTTGACCGGCGCCTGGGAGAACACCTGCCCCGCGCGTGCAACGAGGGTGAGGTTGTAGTCTCCCGGAGCCACGTTCAGTATCTTCACCGACAGCGTGTCCCTGTACGTTCCGTTTGGGGCTATGGGTTCCCGTATCACCTTGCTCTGGTAGAGGAACCCGTTCACCGGCCCGGTTATGTAGACAGTAACGTTCTCGAGTGTGGTGTTGCCAAGGTTCCTGAGCTGGAAGGGGATTATTATCGTGTCCCCGGGGACGCCGGAGAAGTTGTTGTTGAGCGGTGCTATCGTGAAAACGACTCCGGATGCTTTGACCGCTGGAACCGCTGAGAGGACGAGCAGTGCGATGAGCGTAAGGAGCAGGGGTTTACCTCTCACCTTTCATCACCCCTACGAGGGAGCTTTGCCTCCCCGTGATTTCATCGAAGGTCAGATACTCCTTTGTCTGGACGTCGAGCTTATAGTTTTTGCCCCCCTTCATGAGGTTCTCGGGGTAGAAGAAGCGCCAGCCCCGGTTTATGAACTTGACCCCTATGACGGCTTTTCCCCCAAAGCGCTCCGCGAAGGAGGTGAGCTTTTCGTAGTCCTCCTCGCTGAAGTAGAGCCTGTCATCGTGGGTGCTCTTAACTTCAATGCAGAGGTATACCTTTCCGTTTCCGGCCACTATATCCACCTTCTTGCTCCCGGCCGAGCGCACGACCGCGAAGCCGGCCTTCTCGAGCATCCTTATCAGTTCCCTCTCGGCGCTTGCACCGGTTCTGTACCTCATCGCTCACCCTCTCAATGTGTTGCCCGGTTAGGTTTATAAGTCCTGCCGGAGAGGCCAGTTTGGTGATGCTCATGGCGGTTTACGAACTCGGTGAAAAGAAACCAAAGGTTCACGAAACGGCCTTCATCGATGAGACTGCCTCCGTTATCGGAGACGTCGTTCTTGAGGAGAAGACGAGCGTCTGGCCGAGTGCCGTTCTCCGCGGCGATATAGAGCAGATTTACATCGGCTGCTGCTCCAACGTCCAGGACAACGTGAGCATACACACCTCCCACGGCCTCTCGACCAGGGTTGGAAGGTACGTGACGATAGGTCACAACGCGGTCGTCCACGGCGCGACCATCGACGACTACGTCATAGTCGGCATGGGGTCTGTCATACTCGACGGGGCGAAGATAGGG
>WAMH01000017.1 GCA_015522395.1 Thermococcus sp.
ATGGTTGCCGATTGACCCCGGCATTACCTACGTTCCCTACCCTTAAAACCTTTTCGGCCAAAAACCCTTTATACCTTTGCGCCGAAGTAGGGAGTAGCAAATACTCACCGGTGGAGGTGGTCATTGTGGGTGTCAGGTTCTACAAAAGGCCCAAAACGCTCCCGGAAACAGAGGAGTTGATACGTGAAATTGCGGGGAACGCTGATTGTGGCGATGTATATGTCAGGGGTATAGGGGCGTGGACCGATGAAAAGGACTTCTTGGAAAGCCGGAGTGAAGACATCATAAGCGCGCCCGAAGTGGCCGAGGCGTGGAACAAAGCTGAGGAATTCGTTGGAGAACACCCGGAGCTAAGGGACATTGCCGGGCATAACTACTGGACTTTTATTGAGGAGGCCAAGAAGGTAGCACCGGGGTGGGACTATTCAAATGCATTGGAGGTGTCCATCTTATATCATGTGGCGCGGGGAGAGGATATAGAAAACGTCGCTGACGATGAAGACATCGTGGGCCAATACGTGGACGTATCGACGGACTCAAAGAGGTGGGCGATAGACCTAATAGAATACGACCCCAGCAGGAAGGCTTTCGTTGTAACTTACAAGGGCGTCAATGCAGACGAGGCTTTTAGCCCGAGCATGTCTCTGGATTACCCAACGTTGGTTATTTTCTGTGGGGAATATGTGGGCACTAACCAATATGAGGATGGGTACATAGTTGTCCCAGAGGAAGTTATCGCAGTGATAACCCCTAACCCCCCAAGGGAGGGGGTGGCGGGCGACCCCAGAGATAAGGCAGTAAAGGAGCGCTGGTTCTCACTTCCCGCCGACCAAGCAGTTAGGGCCTTCTTTGCCTACTTCAGCTCGCTCAATGACACGGCCACCACGGACTTCGTAGCGAAGGGCAACGCCACCGAGATAAACAGGCTCGACGGGGCAAGGATAATTGACGTTGCCACCACGGTTAAGGGCACGGGGATACCCCGCGATGTCGGCGCGACCATCGTCGGCGGGAAGCCCACTGAGTGGCGGAAGCTGGAGCGCTTTGACTTCTACAACGATGCGGTCGTGGCAGTCTTCCCCGGCAAAACGGAGCGCTACGACATAGAGGGGACTGTGGGGGCGAGCATCCAACCAATCGAGGATATGGCCGAGAGGTACCGCCCGATAGCCGTTCAGGGCGCTGACATAAAGCGCCTTGAAGACTTCTTAAAGCAAGCACAGAAAGAGATAAGGGGCAACGTGAAGGGCATCTACATCGACTTCACCAACGGCGTTTTGGCATATCGGGTGGGTGAGGCGGTTGAGCTGAGGAAGCTCCCGCTGGCGCGCATCAGGGTGAACGACGAGAAGGCCGTCGGCAAGTACAACGCCGATTACCTGCTCCCGTTCGTCCACGAGGCGCGCATGGCCGGCGCCCGCTCGCTGAAGCTCTACCCGACCGGGGAGACCGACACCCCCCTATTTGTCGTTGCGGAGTTTAAGGACGGCTCGGTGCTGAAGTTTGCACAGGCGCCAATCGTCGCCGAGGGCGACAGCGTGATTGAGTACTTCCTTGAGGAGGGCAAATTACTTAAAAACACACGTGAAGCCGAAGATTACATCTATGGCAAACAGAAACGGGCGGTATTCAGCTACGAGGACGAAGTAAAAAACAGGATAAAAGCGACAAAAGCCAAATTGGAAGAGATAATACCCAAACTCAAGGAGCTGGATAAAGATACTAACTGGTTGCCGTGCCATAGTTACGTGGACTCTATCTCCGTCGGGCAGGTCATACAGTCCCTCAGGGAGGATATTTGGAAGCTCGATGACCTACGTAAATATTTCTATTGGAAGAACACGATTTCTGACATTGATAGATGTGTCCACCAGCCAACCACCAAGGCGGCACGTAATTGTATTGAGGATGTACTAAATAGTACTGTTAAGAAACTCGAACCAATAGAACGCAAGGCCGGGTACTTGGAGGAGCTTCTAAAGTACCCCGGCAACCTATGTGAGAAGATCAGCCACGCAATAGACGACCTCGCCAAGGCGCTCCTGCGCACCTGCAAGGGCAAAATTGAGTACTCACGTGAGTGCACATCTGATCCGGAAGTCCACCGGTTGGTGTGGGTACTTAGCACCATAACTGAAGGCAACAACGCCGACGTTCTGAACGAGGCGCTCCGTAGGGCAGAAGAGATGAGGAAACACCAAGAGTATGAAAGAGTGAATACCATGAAAAGAGACGTTAAATGGGCGTTCCAGAAACTCCTATCGGAGATGCCCCCAAAGGAGAGGAACATCCTCCGCGTGCTCTTCGGCGACGAGGAAGGCTTCTTGATGGCGCTGGGAGGATACGTCCAGACCGCCCCACCCGAAGAAAGGGAGAAAGTGGTTAACACCCTATACAACGCCCTGCGCAACGGTAAGTTGGGGAAACTGATGAAGAAATTTAGAGAGGTTGCCGTGAGCGCCGGTAAGAACGTTCCACCAGTAGATATAGCAAAGAAAGTTCTCGGTGGGGAGTTCTACACGAAGGCTTTAATAGATTTCATCAGGGAAGCTCAGAAAGCAGGCATTGAAGGGTTGCCTTCCTATGTACGTTCAGAGCTGGCAAAATCAGGCATAGCGGACAGGGTGGCGCACGTTTACCGGCTCGACCAGCCTAATAGGGCGCGGTTCGTGGCGATGCTCGACTGGTACATCGAGATGGCGAGGAAGGGCGGGGGGTATAGTGGGTTCTTGCAGGTGGCCCCTGGTGGGTTACTGTGGGCAAACAACAACTACGGCGTTGTAGTTAGGGTAAAGGCGCAGACCTACACCCGGGAAACCGTTAGCCTAGACCTTGACGAGGAGTGGCCGTATCTGGTGGCCGGTGGGGAGGGCGCCGAGAAAGAGCTTGAGCACCTTGAAGAGTACGGGGAAATATATGTCCTCACCGACGCCAACGACGTTATGGTCGGTCTCGTGTGGACGAGCGTGAACTACACCTACATTGCGGCCACAAGGAAGGCAGAGTACAAGGTTAGCTTCCCAGAGCCGGATTGGGGTGGCATGTCTGCAATGGTCTTATCTGACGACGATATGAAGAAGATGCTCAAGCCGTGCCGGTACGACCCCTCCTACATCCTGTCCACCAAGTATAGGAAAGCCGTGGCAGTTCGTAGGCTGAAGTCAGGACTGAAAACTGACCAGTGGGATATTAACGAGGTAATGGCCCCGAGTAAAGAGGCGCTCTACACTACGGCAGTACCACCTTTGTTCTGCGACGTTGCCAAGTACTGGTTCGGGGGCGGCACGATGGTGTATTCGCGCAAGTGGTTCCACCCAGCTTACACCACTATGGTGGGCGCGCTGGGCACCCGTGATGATAGGGTCATAGTGTACTTCAGCCCCCATATATTGGATGAAGACATAGCGAGAGAAATATTCGGGTTGGTTAAAAAACCCCCGGCCGAGAAGCCCGCCGTCAGCGAGGCTGAGGAGGGGGCATTAAAGACTCTTAACTGGGCGGGTACCAATCCAGCGGAGTGGTCGGCTGAGCAGGCGCCACGCAAAACACGCAAAAGGGCTGAAGAACATCCTGCCCCGGAGAAAGCTGAAGAAACACCCGCCGTTGAGGAAAAGGCCGAAGCACCTAAGGAGGCGCCGCCGGTCGAAGAGAAGCCAATCTGGGAACGCGAGGTCGAAAGGCTCACAAAAGAGATAGGGGGGTTGTCCATCCCGAAAGCTTTGAAGCAGAAGCTCCTCAAGATGGCTCGTCTTTATGGACAGTACCTTGAAATAGATGGTAGGGCAAGGGCAATAATGGCTTCTTCTGGAATGGGGCAGGCTCCACCAATTTATCACAGACTAATAGATAAGGAAATCAAACTTGAGGACAAGTTCAATGAGGTCTTTAATGATGCGAGCACATACATCATAAAGTTGCCAGCTGGAAACACATCTGTTGGCACCATTGCCAAAGCCAAAGGGTTATTGCACGAAACCACAGAGGGCTTTAGGTTGCCAATACACGAGTTCCCGAAGTTAATAGAGGCCACAAAGGAGATATTGACCAATCCACCGTTACCGGGGGAAGAACCAGGGATGCCCGCCGAGAACCCTGAGGAAATTAACCCGCTCGAAGCCTGCATAGGGGAGAAGGAGAAGCTCCTATGGAACGTTTACGAGGCCGAGTTCAAGCTTAAGGGGTTGAAGGCAGAAAAGCCGGCGTGGCTAAGAGGGCTGGCAGAGCAGGTGTGCAGGGAAGAGATGAAGGTGCCGCAGGCGCTCGCGGAGACGCTCCGGCGGGCCAAGATTGACATAGCGAACGAAATCTACCGCCGTGTCGTCGGCAAGAGGACGGAGGAAGTGGTTGAGCTGGAGAAGCCGCCCGCGGAGGAAAAGGAGAGCGTGACCGAGGAGATAGAGGTGCCGGTGGAGGAGCACGGCAAGGTCATCGAAGAGCCGCTCGAAGAGGTAGTTGAGGAGGCCGAACAGCCGCCGACGGTTGCCGACATCGAGGGGAAGCTAACCGTCGCAGTCAGGAGGTTTGCCCGCGCCTACGGCGACCCCGAGGCGTTCATCGAGGCACTCCCGATACCGGAGCTTGCCCACGCGGTCATCGCGGGCAGGATAAGCCTTGAGGACGCGGAGGAGTTCCTGCGCATGGCCATCGTTGAGG
>WAMH01000018.1 GCA_015522395.1 Thermococcus sp.
CGGGGAGGGCGTTCCTTATCAGCTCGTCCGGGATTTCTGGAAGCTCTTCGAGGCGGTTCTCGTTTATCAGCATCATAATCAGCCTGTCGTACTCCTCGCTCTCCTTTCTGTATCCGTAAGGTCCGTTCTCGTCGTGCGCGTGCCCGTGGTCGGCGCTTATTATCAGCGCGACCTTTTTTTCGCTCTCCTCGATGAGGTTGCCGAGGGCCTCTCCGAATTTGATTAGGGTCTCCCTGCTTAAACTCCTGGCCGGCGTCAGAAGGACAAGCGGCCTCTTCTCGAGGAATTGTAACGGTATCATTTCCCCCCATGTCAAAGGCCATCTCGAGTACCTTCCGCTCCTGCTGGCGAAGTGCAGGTCAACGACCGGGAAGCGGTCTTTTGTCGCCTCGTATATCCTCTCCGCAAGCTCCCTATCGGTCTCCCACTCCCCGGGAAGCTCAACGCCGTCGAAGCCAAGCCACGATATTAGGTGCTCCGCCATAACCACTCCAAGGTGGTCGCTCATCCTGACGTTGTGGGGGCTGATGAGGACGTAGGAGTCAACGTCTCTGAAAGCCTCTCCGATGTTCCTCAAAACCTCTGCCAGTCTCTTCGTTTCTTCGTCTTCCGGCATCAGAACCGGGTTTCCGTGGGGCATTAGGCCTATTCCGACCAGCATCTGGATCACCTCAGGCAGTTTTCAAGCCCTTCAAGGGGACACTCCCTAATTCTTCCGCCTTCCGCGTGGGAAAGCGTCTTCAGCCCGGAGCCGGTGAGGATTGAGACAACCTTCGCGCCCTCAGGAATAACGCCGCTTTCAACGAGCTTTTTCAGTGCGGCTATCCCTGTTGCGCTCGCGGGTTGAACGAAGAGGCCTTCACCGGCCAGCTTCTTTTGCGCTTCGACTATCTCATCGTCGCTCACCGCAGCGCAGAGCCAGCCGAAGTCTCTCATCAGTTTCAGAACCGCGTTTCCGCTCGGAGGATAGGGGTTCGCTATGGCTTTGGCTATCGTCTTCGGATTTTCAAAGCGCTCTATCCTTTCCTTCCCCTCTTCGAACGCCCTGCATATCGGCGAGCAGCCTTCCGCCTGAACCGCAACCAGAGTTGGAAGCTCCTCGATGAGCCCACTTTCTTTTAGCTCGATGAAGCCCTTCGCTACGCCCCTGAATAGACCGCCGGAGCTTGTTGGGATTAGGACGTAATCCGGCGTTACCTCCTCGACTATCTCGAAGGCTATGCCCTTGTATCCCTCAACGCGGAACGGGTTGTCCGAGTTTATGAAATAAATTCCGAGACTTTCTCCCAGCTTCAGGCTCTCAAAGTAGAGCCTTCCGTAGTCGCCTTTGACCCTTATCACGTCCCCGCCGTAGACGGAGACGGCCTTGAGCTTTTCATTGCTAGCGCTCTCGGAAACGAGGATTTTGGCATCGAGACCGAAGCGCGAGGCATAGGCAGAAACGCTCGCCGCCATGTTGCCGGTCGAGACGGTTCCGACCGCTTTGTAGCCCGCTTTGGGGGCGTAGCTCATCGCTAAAAACGTCCCTCGATCTTTGAAGCTCCACGTTGGGTTTACCGTCTCGTTCTTGAGGTAGAGCCTTACGCCGAGTTCCTCGCTGAGTTTGGATTTTACCAGTGGCGTGTCGCCCTCCCCGAGCGAAAACTCGAGGGCAGGCTCAACGGGCCAGAAGTCGTAAAACCTCTCCCAGACGCTCTTCCCTATGTATGGTTCGCCCTTTAAGAGTTCGAACTCAACCGGCTCGCCGCATTCGCACCTCTGCACCGGTTCCTCGTATACCTTTCCGCAGATTGGACATTTAAGCCTCATTCCACACCCTCCTAACGGCCTTCAGGGTTACTTCTCTCCCCGAGATGGTTATCGTGTAAGTCGCGTAGTCGTTTCCCCTCGCGAGCTTCTCAAGAGTCTCCCCAAACTTCATCGCGGCCTCTTTGCTGGAGAAAATCACACGCCAGACTAAGATGTAGTCCGTCCCGTTGGCCGCTAAGATGAGTCTGTCCCCGCGCCACGCAGTTGAAACGTTCCACGCGGTTTTGCTGTCGAGCTTCGCCACATCCTTTAGGAGGACGTAGACGTAGAACGCCCCCAGTCTGTCATTCCAGAGAACCTTTGAGCCGTTTGGAACATCGACCCTGACAGTATCGGGCGTGAAGTTCTCCAAGTAAAGCTCCGGTAGCATTATCTCGAGCGTCGAGTCGGGATAGTGGCTGTAGGCGGAGTTGACGAGCTTCCAGCCGCCTTTTTTGTAGAGGTACCTCACAAAGGGGTCTCCGTAGACGTAGGGGAATATTCCCAGGTCCGTTATTGGGTTACCGCTGAGGGAGCGTATCTTGTGGATTGGGATTCCGTTCCTCTCGCAGTAGATGTCCGCCACGAGGTCTGCGTCGCCCTCCACAAGGGCTTTCACGGCGAGCGTTCCATCGGAGGTGTTCGCCCCATAGCGCGCGTTGAACCATTGCTTCTGGAGGACGTGGGTGAGCTCGTGGGCTATCGTCCTCTCGGCCGTCGCCCTGTTCTTGAAGAAGTTTTCCTTGATGATGTATATGGTGTCCCCCACGGTCATGGCTATCCATCCTGCGCTCTGCTCCCTTTCCTCCTTGACAAACTCGTAGTCTGGTGGCAGGAGAAGGGTCATCTTGTAGATCATCCCCTCCTCGCGGAGCCTCTCCAGGTCTGGCTTCCCCGGCTTCCACATGGCCAGCGCCTGCGCCTTCGTTATGACGACGATTTTGGGCTTCTCCTTGAAGTGCAGGCCCCTTATCTCCTGAACCTGCTCGATGATGGAGTTGACTTGGTCAAGAACGCCGCTTGGGCTGGCCACCATGCAGGCTGCGGCGTACAGGGAGAGGAACATGAGCCCCGTTAATAAAACCGCGAGTGGGAGTTTTCCCTTCATATCCGAAAGTTGGAGGAGGGGGTTAAAAAGAGATTTGGTTCAACATTAAAACTCCACGAACTCCTCTTTCATGCCGTCTCTGGTTATGACGACGACCTGCACCTTCCTGTCGCCTGTGTAAACGTCCCTCTTCCCAGCGGTCTTAACGGCCCTTATTGCCAGCTCCTTTGCTTCTTCAACGCTCATGTCCTCCCTGAAGCCATCCTCAAGGACAGCTATCGCGAAGGGACTTCCCGAGCCTGTCGCTGTGTAGTCGTCGAAGATTAGCCCTCCGAGGGGGTCGAGGTTGGCCAGAGTCGGCTCGTCGACGTAGCCGCCTATGATGATCTGCACCATGTACGGGAAGAACTTGTTCTCGTTGAGGATGTTGCTGAGCAGGTTGGCCATGGCCCTGGTCGTCATTGGCCTGTTCCATGTGAACTGGTAGTAGCGAGCCTCCGCCTCAAGCATTCTCGCAAGTGCTTGGACGTCACCGACGCTCCCAGCGGTGGTTATCGCTATCCTGTCCGTGATCGGGAGGACCTTCCTGATGTTGAGGGTCTCAACCATGTGATCGAGGGAGGCCTGAGTGTCAGCGGCGAGAACAACGCCGTCCTTAACCTTTATACCAACCGTTGTCGTTCCGGTCTTCTTCTCCATTTCTCTCACCCCCCGCTACTTCTCGCGCCACGTTTTAACGCTTTCGTTCCCCAGGGATCACCACCCTGCTCCCGTCGACGGTTTCTATCCTCACCTTCACGCCGTAGACGTCCTCGAGGACGTCTGCCTCAAGCGCATCTGACCTCCCTTCCCAGCGCTTTTCCCCGCGGTGTAGGAGTATGAGCCTGTCGGCGTAGCTGAGGGCTAGATTCAGGTCGTGGAGGACGGCTATGACAATCTTCTCCTCCCTCAGCTCCCGCAGGAGTTCCATGACCTCCAGGGCATGGTTTATGTCGAGATGGCTCGTCGGCTCGTCGAGGAGTATGACCTCGCTCCCCTGTGCCAAAGCCCTCGCTATGAGCGCCAACTGGTATTCCCCGCCTGAGAGGTTCGTAACGCGCTCTCTCCGCCTCTTCCAGAGGCCGACGCGCTTTAGCGCGCTCTCAACGTCGCCTCTCGTTGTATATGCCCCCATCTCCACGAACTCCTCTATCGTGAATGCGAACTCCGGGAAGGAACTCTGCGGCACGTAGGTTATCAGTCTGGCCCTCTCGTGGGGCTTCATTCTGATTAGGTCTCTCCCATCGAGCCTGACCTTTCCCGTTGGTGTCAGGATGCCCACCATGACCTTCAGAAGGGTGCTCTTGCCGGCGCCGTTCGGCCCGATTATCGCGAGGAGTTCTCCCCTCTCAGCCGTGAACTCGACGTTTTTCAGAACCTTCTTCTCGCCGTAGGAGAAAGAAACGCCCACCTCCAGCCTCATGAGTAAAGCTCCCCCCTCTTGTGCTTCATCAGGAGGTAGAGGAAGAAGGGCGCACCCATCATGGCAGTCACTATGCCCACCGGGATCTCGGTCGGCCTCGATAGAATCCTGGCTATAAGGTCGGCCGTAACGAGAA
>WAMH01000019.1 GCA_015522395.1 Thermococcus sp.
CAACGACGACCCTTCCGGAGGTTGGAGGCAGAATTCCGGCGAGGATTTTCATCGTGGTGCTCTTCCCGCTTCCGTTTGGACCGAGGAGGCCGTATATCTCGCCGTCGTCAACGCGAAAGCTGATTCCATCGACGGCCACGGCGGGGCCGAATCTTCTGACGAGGTTCTCAACCTCGATCATCATACCACCGGCGATAATAATCCCCGGTGTTAATAAACTTTCGCCCCACTTCAGCTGGAAAAGACTTCACCCGAGAAACTCTTAAATAAAATGAAGCCCTAATAGGACCAATCCAAACCTCTGCAGACATATCTTTCTTTTCTCACCGCGGTTTGGGGCGGAGAGGAGTGCTATGAAAAAAACGGCACATGTTGCGGTTATATTGATCCTGGCGATGCTGGTGCTCGTGAGCGGGTGCATGAACGATCCCTCCAGCGCAACCGGAACGACGAGCGAAGGTCATCGCCCCTAAGGGGCCACCCCCGAAAACCAACCCGGAGAAGAGACCCAAACGCAGACCGAGACCGTTACGGAGACGGTGACTGAAACTCTCACTACCACAACCGAAACGCCTCCACCCAACGGAAGCGTCCAGTACGATGAGGACGGAAACACCATCTGTGAGGAGAATTTCGATCCGGACTCGGGTTGCGAGGCAAACGAGACCAATGATGGTAGCGGCCCGGGCTTCTCACTTCCCGACGATATGGTGCTCAACATAACGCTCCAGCCCGTTCTCAAGCCAATGCCGATTCGCACCCCCAACATGATATACACCGGGCCTTTAAGCTCGATGGCGAGCGTTCCGGATGAAAACACAACAATCGAGTGGATATCCGTTCTGACGTCCTCGACCGACCCCGGGAAGAACCTCGTCGTAACTCTTCACTTCAGGAACGAGAGCCTTTTAGGCGAGTACCTCCATCCGGAGACCTTCATGAACCCCCTAACGGGAAAGAAGATAACCTACAGGCCAACCGTCATCAGGATTGAAGAAGGTGGTGAATTCGGAAAGCGGTGGGAGGTCCACCTCTGCGGCGGGATAAAGGGCCGCTTCACGCTTTACCAGGTGACGGGGAGTGGACTGAATGAGCTCCAGAGTGGAGAGGTGAGTTTCCACGGCTCGTCGGCGAGCTTCACCATCGAAAACTTCTCGGAAATCTTCCCCGAAAAGGTCCTCATCAGGGTTCACGCCGTTCCGATGAGCGGGACCATGCCCGAGTTCAACTACTCCTCAGAAAAGGCCTTCGTGCTGGTTGCCCCGAAGGGACTGATAGAGTACCAGGAGAGCGCGTTCTTCGGCATCGAGGGCGAGCCTGTAAGCCTTAGAACAACCGCGAGCGGTCACGACCTGAGCTTCGACTTCTACCTTGAAAGGCCAGACGACTGGCTCCCCTTCACGGTCTACATAGACAGCACGGACGACGGGAGGATAAACTGGGTCCTGAAGGTGTCTGAAGAGGACTTCAGGCTCCGATACCCAGCTAGGCAGGAAAGTCAGCCTGAGGGTCGAGAACCTCTTCGGCCTGATCCCGTGGAGGAGCTTCCGCTTCTGGCTCACCAACGGATTCGATCGCTTTCCGGCCAAAAGCAACCTATGGCTTGACGCCGAGGACGGGATGTCTGTCGAGAAGGACGTTGATAGCTACCTGGTTGTGGTGGTGGAGGACGTATTCATAAAGGGCAACAAGGACAAGGCCGAGGGCGAGATACAGCTCTCATCATGGGCCTGTGGCATCAGCTGGCCGCAGGGCAAGCTCTATCCGGTAAACTACAGCCAGATCTACACCTTCGGCTACCCAGTTGGCCACTGGGTTGAAGCGAAGGACAACAGCAGGCTCCTCTACCACGATGAGCTGACGACGGGGAGCTTAGCCAGTGCGTTCATAAACGGCTACCCGATGATAGCTATGCCGATGGAGGAAGCCGAGAAGTACCGCACCATCGTCCTCGAAACCGCCGGCTGGGACAGGGATGAGCCTGGCGAAATACGTAACCAAGAGCGTGGGTTTCCTAACGGACTTCGCCATCGGAATGGCCACGGGGGAGATAGGAACCATCGCGGACTACGCCTACAAGGGGGCCACCTGGATGAACTGGCTGGCAACGGGCCAGAGCGCCGGCGACTTCTGGGGGAGCGTCTTCGAGTGGCTTGCCGGAGCCGAGCCGGACAGGGTTGGGGATGCCGTCTACATCCTCAAGCCCAACGAGGCCGACTTCACAAGGGGCTACCGAGTGGTTTCTGAATCCAAAGACGGCAACATGCGCGTCACCTACGTTATCTACGAGGCCGAGGTGCCGCGGGTGCTCTACAGAGACCACCTGAAGGCTGAACTCCTTGGAGTGAGCTTCACCAGGGACACCGAGCCTGGAGACGACGAGTATTATTACTACGCGAGGGCCTGCTCCGGCTTCGTGAGCAATGGAGAGACGAGGGGGCTGAAGGGCGTCCGGGTTGACGTGGCGGTTCCCGATGGCTACGCGTACTCATATCCCGTGCGCTCCAGTGAGGGCTTGACCTTCCACCGCGACCCCTGCGCAGGTTCACAGCTCCCGCACAGGTACGTCCTCGGGAAC
>WAMH01000020.1 GCA_015522395.1 Thermococcus sp.
AACAGCCTATTCTATCCAGCCGGTCCTCGTAGAGCGGGTTGTACTTAAGCCCGCGGGAGAATATGTAGAGCCAGACCTCGAGGGCGCGCCAGTGGAATATGGGCGATGCCCCAGTCTCGTTCGGAACCCAGGGGTTTTTCCAGACGCGGGGCTGCTTAAAGCGCTTTATGCTCTCGTACTTCCTCTGGCCAACGAACATGAGAACCCCTTTAGGGTAGTTCTCCTTTATCGCCATCGTTATCGGACCGAGCTTTGTAACCTTACAACACCAGCGGTAGTCCCTTCCTGGCGGCGAGAAGACGTGTATTGCCCTCCAGAAGGCGTCACCAGCGTCTGCAACGATGAACTTTATTCCCTTCGGCTCAAGCTCCTTCTTCAGTTCCTCGACGTATTCGAGCGTCTCCGGGAACTCTATGCCAGTGTTGTTGAAGAAGACCGTGAAATCATCCCCGAACTCCTCGAGGGCAAGTCCAAGGACTGCAAGGCTGTCCTTCCCGCCGGAGAAGGCCACTGCGATCGGAAGATCCGAATACCTGTTCGCGGTCTTCCTCATGAAGCGCCTCGCTTCCGCGACCTTCTTCTCCAGCTCGATGCTGTTCGCCCTTAGAATGTCCTCCATCGTGGCCTTCCTGCCCTCGCGGTACTTGACCGACTTCTGGCGCCTCACCTTGACGCCGGTGCCGCGTTCTTTGTTGGCTAATCCCTCGTAGTCCTTCTTCGCTATGCCGGTGGCGATGACCTCTCCGTCTTCAGAAACGAGTATGACGTCGTCCCCGCGCCTTATGCTCGGCTCGGCCCCTATTATTCCCACCGGAAGAAGATTGGAGCCGTTCAGAATGGGTTCAACCGCGCCCTTATCGACGATTATCCACTTTTTCATTTCCTTCCCAAAGCGCTTCCAGAGGGCTATAGCTCCCTCGACCTTGAGGCCCGGCTTCCACCTCAGTTCGATCGGGTCGAAGCGCACCCAGCCGAAGACATAGCCGTCGAGGATTATCTCGTAGGCATCGTCCTCACCCGGGGTCTTGTTGAGGAGGACTATTTTGCCCTCAAAGATCTCGCCGACGTCAACGCCGTAGTGCTCCCTGAAGACCGAGCGGATGAACTCGATGTCCTTCTCGAAGGCGAAGCGCAGGTCGCCGGGCGGGGTTACCTTGAGCCTGAAAACCTTCTCCTTCCCGTGAACTGCGCAGCTATCGCCGATGAGCGGGACGTTGCACTCCTCACACCAGTTTATGTAAGCCTTACCGAGATAGACAGGCCTTCCCATTTCTCTCACCTGAGGTGGAAATGGAGTAAGGGTTTATAAGTTGGGCGGTACATGGTCTATATTTACCAGACAAAAGCCGGATTGATGGAAAACAAGTGGTGATACAAAACGATTTAAGTGATATCCATGTACTCCAATTGGCTAAAAATGAGCATGATGGACTTTCTTTAAATCATTTAACGAAGATCTTTTAAACTTGTTATTTAACGTATGATGCTAACTTTCGCGAGTAACTATAGGAAAGGTAAAAGGGGATCAACCACGCATGAAACACGCCCCCTCTGGAGGGCAAAATAGGAGGTGAAAAAATGAGAAAGATCGCGATCCTTATTGTCTTTCTCCTCCTTGCGACGTTCCCACAGGTGAGCCCAAACATCTGGATAAAAACGTACCTCCCCAGCACCCCGATTCAAGGAGGAACCTACTTCAACGGGACAGTCTACATCGTAGGACCGAGTATGAATGGCATGTTGCTCATCGCCCTACACGACAATGGAAGTCCAGAGTGGATCGTGGAGTACAGGGCAGGCGATTACACCCTTGTTCCCAAGAACGGCCACAGTGCACAACGGGAGCATTTTCATCGCTGCAAAGATGGGGGACATGAAGTGCCTCATGATGCGCATCCGCCCAAACGGGAGTGTTATATGGGCAAAAGAAGTTTCATCCAAATTCAGGATAAATCCCATGAAGATACTCGTTGTTAATAACAGGATAATGGTAGTAGGACATTCAAACGAGTCAACAGCGATTTTGATGCTGGACGAAAACGGCAATGTGACGTGGAGCAAGAGATACTATCTTGCTTCTCTCTACGACGTTTTTCCCAACGATGCAACCTCCGGGCCCAACGGAACAGCCCTGATAGTGGGGGACCTGCAGGAACCCTGGGAACCCTATGATTTCGACGCGTTCGTGCTGGATATCACCCAGAACGGTAATCCGCAATGGTTGAGGCTGTTTAAATTCATCAAGGGCTTTGTGGGCAGTAACTTCAGCTTCTCAGTATTCAATACAGCACAGGGAGTGGCTGTAACCCCAAATGGAACAGTCGTTGTTGGAGGCGGATTCTCTAGGAACCTTTTCCTCATGGGGCTGGACTCCAACGGGACTATCCTGTGGAAACTGGTGGGAACTCCAGGCTCAATGAATGTCGGATTTGTCAGGATACCTCTGGTGCTTCCCAATGGGAACATACTCCTCGAGAGCAGCACCTACAAGAACGTTCTCGTGATGGTGACTAGCAACTCCAGAGGGCTTAAGT
>WAMH01000021.1 GCA_015522395.1 Thermococcus sp.
GCGGTGGTTGTTGACGAGGACGGGGTTCCAAAACTGGCGGAGCTTGGAGTGAGGGACTCGAAGAGGCTGACCCCGAAGCGGCGCGAGAGGCTCTTCGACGAGATTATAAAGCTCGTGGATGACTACAAGCTCATCGAGCTTTGGCCGGATGAGATCGACTCCAGGGGAGGAACACTCAACGAGTTCGAGGTCGAGAACTTCATCAAAGCTCTGAACTCTCTCAAAGTCCGGCCCGACGTTGTTTATATCGATGCCGCCGACGTCAAGGAAGAGCGCTTTGGTGAAGACATCAGAAGGGGGTTGAGCTTTAATGCCAAAATCGTAGCGGAGCACAGGGCAGATGACAAGTTCCTCCCGGTTTCGGCCGCCTCGATCCTCGCGAAGGTCACCCGCGACAGGGCGATAGAAAAGCTGAAGGAGAAGTACGGAGAGATAGGCTCTGGCTACCCCAGCGACCCGCGGACGAGGGCATTCCTTGAGGCATACTACCGCGAGCACGGCGACTTTCCGCCGATAGTCCGGAGGAGCTGGAAGACGCTGGGGAAGATCGAGGCAAAGCTGAAAAACGAGGTGGAGAAAAAGAAGGGGCAGAGGAGCCTTAAGGACTTTCTCTGAGTCATCCCCTCAGCGAGCTCAGCCTGTCCTTTGCCTTAAAGAACCACTCCCTGTAGGTTCTCAGCGACGTTGTGAAGGCCTCCCAATGCAGGAGCTCGTTGAGGGCGACGCCCATGACTACCGCCGCCGGTGGAACCAGCGCGGTTGTATAGAACGTGTACTGCGTCGTTCCTCCCAGGGCGTACTGGAGGAGGAAGAAGAGTACCGTGAACCAGAAGACTCCGAAGGGCTCCAGGATTCCCCTCTTCCTCCTGTAGAGCCACGGAAGGGCCAGAATGAAAACCACCATTGAGAGCAGAAGCACCGGATCGGTGCTCGCGAAGACGTTGGGGTCGAAGTGCAGCGGGAACGGGTTCTTGTCTATGAACCACCACCAGACCGGCGATGACTCCGGACTTCCCCCCTTGTTGGAGAGGTGCCAGCGGAAGCTTCCGAGGAACTGGTTCAGCCACTCCAGAGGCCCTATGGCGACCATGGCGGGTATGTTCGGGATGAGAAAACCAGTTATCGGGAGCAGGAACGCGACAGCGAGGAACCTCGGAAGGCTCTTTTCCTTTCTCAGGGCCTTTATGAACAGAACGGGCCAGCCAAAGCCGCCGCTCAGCTTGGTCGCGCTCGCGAGGCCGACTGCAAATGCCGCCCAGCGATCCCTGTCGTAGGCCAGGAGGAACACGAAGAGTGAAACGAAGAGGGCGACGTATATGTCAAGCATCGCCACGAATGACATCGCCTCGAGCGTCGGATCGGCCACGGTGAAGACGAGCGCTATCAGCGCCGCCAGATAGCTCCTGCTTATCCTGTAGGCTGCGAGGGCAACGAGAGGCTGAAGGAGGACGAAGGCTATTATGCTGGGAATGCGCCAGTTTATTGGCCTGTCCCCGAAGAGCATAGCCGTCATTATGAAGTCCTTGCCCAGGAAGGGGTGCTCCGTGTTGAGATAGTTCTGGATGTTCTCCTTGTCGGGATACCAGAAACCGGGAACGACGTAGTACGATCCCTTCGGAAGCGTGTCTTTGAGCGCATTGAGGAATGGCTGGAAGTTCTTAGGCGGAATCTCGAAATACAGCCCAGGGAAGCTGTAGTATGTGAGCTCGCGGGTGGCGTTGTACTGGAGGGCTATCTCGCCCACCGTGTAGCCGTACCTCGCGTCGTCGCTCTCGTTCGCAAAGATAATGTTAACCCCCCTTGACCCGGTTGTTTCGTTGATGTACGTGAGCTCGACACCTAGCCTGTGGAGAACGTTTCTACTCGCCGGAACGTACCAGACCTCATCGCTGACGTAGTTGTGGAACACAGGACGGGATGCGAAGCTGTAAAGGTACCAGAACGAGCCTATCATCGATGCGAGCAGTATTAGAACGAAGAGGGTTTTCTTCCACTCCATTTTACCACCCTACCAAAATGGCGGGCAACGTTTTTAAGACTCTCCCCCGAGGCGGGAACATGCTCGAAGGGATCACCGAGGAGAAAATCAGGGAAGGGATGGGGCTCATCAGGCGCGGTTTCGATGAGAAGAAACTCCGTGCGCGTCTTGGTGAAAACTGGGAGACCATAGCTGAAATAGCGAGGGCGAGGATTAAGGCCAGAGATAAGTTCTCGCGCGACGACCTGTGGATGGACCTCGAGGGCCTGCGCTACGCAACACACGAGATGGTTGCGAAATACCGCGCCGAACGCCTCAGGGAGTTCGGGGTAAAGAGCATCGCCGACGTCTCCTGCGGAATAGGAATACAGCTCATCTTCTACGCGATGAAGGTTGAGAGGGCCTACGGCATCGACATAGACCCGCTTAAGATAGAGTTCGCGAGGAGGAACGCCGGGAGGTACGGGGTTTCGAACATCGAGTTCATCAACGCCGATTCCCTCAGCGAGGAAACCGTGAAGAGAATCGACGCGGAGGTAATATTCTCCGACCCAGCGAGACCCCCGGAGATGCCGGAGAGAAGGCTTGAAGACCTCCTCCCGAGCCCGCTTGAGGTTTACAGGGCCTACAGCTCGAAGACCGACGCCTTTATCTTCGACCTTCCGCCACAGATGAGGCGCGAGAGAGTTCCTTGGAAAGGGGAGTTCGAGTACATTGACCTGCACGGGCACTTAAACAGGCTGGCCTTCTACACCGAGCCCCTTGCGAGGGCCGAGAGAAGCGCTGTAATCCTTCCGGCTGGGGTCAGGCTGGAGAGCAGCCCTGACCTTGAGGACATCGTTGAATGGACTGAAGAGCCCGGTGAATACCTCTACGAGATACCGCAGGCAATAGACTACGCGGATTTGCTCAACGAGCTCTTCCACGAACTTCCCGTTAAAGCCGAGATGCTCCTAAGGGAGAAGAGGCGCGTTTTAGCTACCGGGGACGAGCCGGTTAAAAGCCCCTACCTTAAGAGAACCTATTCGGTAGTTGCCGTCCTGCCATTCCACCCGGTGAGGATAAACGACTTCCTCAGGAGAGAAGGCTACGGGAGGGCGACCCTCAAGGTAAGCGTCCCGCAGGAGGAGTACTGGAAAATCAGGAGGCGCATAGAGGCGAACCTGAAGGGAGATAAAAGGACCTTCGTCTTCAAGGTCGGTGAGAAAGCGGTTATAGTGGAGGGACTATAGCTCCTCTATCTTCGTGTTTCTAATCTTCTTGGAACCGATTCTGAGCTGTTTGAAGTAGTTCACGTGCTCTTCCGGGAGAAAAGATTCAAGGCTGGTCGATTTGAGGCGCTTTCTTCTCTTTCTGGAATTTTCTCGGGGTTTTCCTTTCCCCGTTGCGTTTTTAAGGAACTCGTCTAGGGTCCCGTCCATTGGCACACCGCCTTGGAATGTTCCCGACAGTATAAAGGCTTTTCCATCGAGGGATGAACCAACTTCCCCTGAGAAAGGCTTTTAACTTCCGCCGGTCATCACCCGAAAGAGTAAGCGGGTGGTTGAAGTGTGTGGAATAATCGGATACATCGGCGAACGGCCGGCCTGCGAGGTAATAGTCAGGGGGCTAAAGCGGCTTGAATACAGGGGTTACGATTCCGCCGGGATAGCAACGGAGAACGGTGGGAAACTCTTTATTAGAAAGGGTGCGGGGAGGATAGACGAACTGACCGAGGAGCTCGGTTTTCTTGACCTTCCCGGAAAGAGGGGCGTCGGTCACACCCGCTGGGCGACCCACGGGGTTCCAAGCGACGTCAATGCTCATCCGCACACAGACTGCACCGGAAGGATAGCACTCGTTCACAACGGCATCATCGAGAACTTCGCCGAGCTTCGCGAGGAGCTCCTGCGGCGGGATCACGTTTTCAGGAGCGACACCGACACAGAGGTAATAGTCCACCTCATCGAGGAGGAGCTTAAATCGAGCGAAAACTTTGAGGATGCCATGAGAAAGGCCCTTCTCAGGTTGAAAGGCTCTTTCGCACTCGGTATAATTTACACGGAGGAACCCGATAGGCTCTACTTCGTCAGAAACGAAAGCCCGCTCGTTCTGGGAATCGGCGATGGTGAGAACTTCGCGGCCAGCGACGTCCCGGCATTTCTCGAGTACACGAACAAAGTGATTTTCCTCGACGACAGGGAGTACGCGGTCGTTACGAAGGACTCCTACGTCGTCAAGAACCTCGACACAGGAGAAACCGTCGAGAAGCCCGTTCATGAGATAGAATGGACCCTTGAGATGGCCGAGAAGGCCGGCTTTCCGCACTTCATGCTCAAGGAGATATACGAGCAGCCGAGGGCCATAAGGGACGCCATCCACGGAAACGCCGATGTTATAAGGGCAGCTGCCGAGGAGATAGCGAAGTACGAGAAAATCTTTATCGTCGCGATGGGGACTTCGTATCACGCCGGTCTCGTCGGGAAATATCTCCTTCAGAGGCTCGCAAAGAGGGTTCCCGTGGTGGAGGACGCGAGCGAGTTCCGCTACGAGTTTGATGA
>WAMH01000022.1 GCA_015522395.1 Thermococcus sp.
AAGCGTGAGGAGACCCACGGCGAGGTCGAGAAGCGTGTTGTGAGCCAGTTGCTGACTTTAATGGACGGTCTCAAGAGCCGCGGAAAGGTCATCGTCATAGCGGCCACCAACAGGCCTGACGCCATTGACCCGGCACTAAGAAGGCCCGGAAGGTTCGACCGCGAGCTTGAGGTCGGTGTTCCGGACAAGCAGGGCAGGAAGGAGATACTCCAGATACACACCAGGGGAATGCCCATCGAACCCGAGTTCAGGAAGGACAGGGTAATCGAGATACTCGAGGAGCTTGAGAGGAACGAGACCTACCGCGACGCCGCTGAGAAGGCCATGGCCAAGGTCAAGGAGGCCGAGAGCGAGGAGGAGATCAAGAAAGCACTCCGCGAGACCGACGAGAGGCTCTACGATGAGGTCAAGGCGAGGCTCATCGACGCCCTGCTGAACGAGCTGGCAGAGGTCACGCACGGTTTCGTCGGTGCTGATTTGGCAGCGCTGGCCAGAGAGGCCGCAATGGCTGCCCTGAGGAGGCTCATCAAGGAGGGCAAGATCGACTTCGAGGCCGAGCACATACCCAAGGAAGTGCTTGAAGAGCTGAAGGTCACCAGAAGGGACTTCTACGAGGCACTGAAGATGGTCGAGCCTTCGGCACTCAGAGAAGTCCTGCTGGAGGTTCCCAACGTTCACTGGAACGACGTCGGCGGCCTTGATGACGTCAAGGAGGAGCTCCGCGAAGCTGTGGAGTGGCCGCTCAAGTACCCGGAGGCGTTCGCCGGACTCGGCATCAACCCGCCGAAGGGAATCCTGCTCTACGGTCCGCCCGGAACCGGTAAGACTCTGCTAGCGAAGGCAGTGGCAAACGAGAGCGAGGCCAACTTCATAGCCATTAAGGGTCCTGAGGTGCTCAGCAAGTGGGTCGGCGAGAGCGAGAAGAACATCCGCGAGATATTTAGGAAAGCGAGGCAGGCGGCTCCGACGGTGATATTCATCGACGAGATCGATGCAATCGCTCCACGCAGGGGAACCGACGTCAACCGCGTCACTGACAGGCTCATTAACCAGCTCCTCACGGAGATGGACGGAATCCAGGAGAACAGTGGCGTAGTGGTTATAGGTGCCACCAACAGACCGGACATCATAGACCCGGCCCTGCTCAGGCCGGGAAGGTTTGACAGGCTGATACTGGTTCCTGCTCCGGACGAGAAAGCGAGACTCGAGATATTCAAAGTCCACACCAAGAAAGTCCCGCTGGCCGAGGATGTTAACCTCGAGGAACTCGCGAAGAGGACCGAGGGTTACACCGGTGCCGACATCGAGGCGGTGGTGAGAGAGGCGGCGTTGCTTGCAATGCGCAGGGCGCTGCAGGAGGGGGTCATAAGGCCCGGCATGAAGGCCGACCAGATAAGGCAGAAAGTTAAGGTCACTATGAGGGACTTTGAGGAGGCCCTCAAGAAGATAGGGCCGAGCGTGAGCGAGGAGACGATGGAGTACTACAAGAAGATACAGGAGCAGTTCAAGCAGTCAAGGGGCTGATGCCCCTGAACCTTTCTCTTTGATTATCAAAGCAAATTCCGGAGGTGGATGAGATGATATACGGGGTTCTGCTCAGCATACCCGGGAAGTTCGTTACCAAGTACGAGGATGAGGTCAGGAAGACCATCGGCTACGGCATAGCAAGGGGCGACGTGATAAGCTTCACGGAAGCGAGATACAGGGGCGACGTCGCCTTCGTGATGCTGACCCGCTCGAACAGGGCCGCGGAGAGGGTTGCAAGTGAACTGAAGGAGCTTCCCATTAACGTCAAGGTGATAGAGATAGAAGGGGAGAGCTGATCTTCCCTGCCGTTATGTTTTTGCAGTTGGGGCAAAAAAGTTAATAATCGTCGGACCGTATTTCTTTCGGGGATTGTATGAGAGCAGGAACCTCCTCACGTAACTATCTTTTTGCATTCTTATACGCCTTCGGACCGATCATCGTGCTCCTCTGGTTCCTGATCAAGGTCAAACCAAAGTTCCCCTCGGGTCTGTCAACGGCCCTCGTGGTGTTTTTCTCCCTCCTCAGTGTTTTCACCGTTGGATTTGATACTCGGCTTCGCAATGGCACCATTGACCCGGCATAACGCCATTTCTATAAGCTATGCCTCCGAGATATCACTCCTCGAGGAGACGGTGAAGATAGTGAGCGCCATCCTGGGGATTCTCATAGCCAAAGAGGAGTCCACATGGACCGATACCAGGATGACCCTCGTTGTAGTACTCCATCATTTCCCTCGGGGGTCACCTTTGGACTCGCAGAATTCTCAGTTTACTCGCCAACTTCAAGTACACGGCCGGTGGAATGCTCATTCTCTTCCTTTCAAGGATGATTCACCCAGTGATGACGGTTACCATAATGGCTGGACTGCTGCTCCTCGCTAAGGGCAGAAAACTCGCGGGGTGCTCATACTCCCCGCACCCTACGTGACACACGCCCTACTTGATTACTACATACATCTCAAGTCGTACCCACTGGCGTTCCTCGTCCTTACCGTCGAGCTGCTGGCCTTTGTCGCTGGGGTTTACCTTCTCATTCTGGTCATCACCGAGGAAAAGAGAAGAGAACGAGGGCTGAGTTCCGGAGGGAAGCGACCGTGAGCTTGAACGATCACCGGCTCAATAAAATGGAGGGTGACTAAGCCACCCACTCTATCTCGTAGTCCCTTGCCTTCAGCTTTTTGACGCCTTCCAGGGCTATTCTCTCGGCGTTCTTCCTGTCGTTCGTGACGATTATCCTCTCCTCAGGGAGGGTGTTCTCGAGGTAGTACACGATTCTAACGAGCATGGAAGACACCCCGTATATCACTGACGGTGACAAAGAATGGACCAGAATTTAAAAGCATTGCTGTAGCTTGGTGTACGTAACTCACCATAGAAGTTCACGCAAAGATAGGCATCAATGCACATAGAAGTCACACCGCACCAACACGAACGAAGGGAATAAGAACAGATGGGTCACTCAAGCTTTTCAAGCTCGTAGACCCGGGCTTCCTTCCGCCTGAGCTCCTGCTTCGCGATACGCCTTGCCTCATCGGCCGTTTCGGTTTCAAAGATTACCGTATGCCCGTGGTTTTCCCCGCCGTAGAGAGTTAGGGACCACTTCATGGTACCACCAGCGATTTTGTCATTCGTTCAAAGTTTATAAGTCTAACGGGGGAGGTGTGGGCATGCAGTTGATGATTCGACAAAATGACTTAAATGGCATTATCAAAGCGGCAGAAAAGAGCGAAGTGGAGGTGTGCGGCTTTCTCTTCGGGAGGCGAGAGGGGGAGACGTTTAAGGTTGGGGAGGTTTACTTCGTCACGAACAGGCTGAACTCCCCCACAGAGTTCGAGATGGATCCCTTGGAGATGGCCAAGGGCATAGATGAGGCGGAAAGGAAGGGCCTCGAGGTCGTTGGCGTCTTCCACTCCCATCCCCAGTGCCCGCCGAGGCCGAGCGGGAGGGATCTGGAGGGGATGGAGGTCTGGCCGGTGGTCTGGCTGATAGTCGATGGGAGGGGGAGATACGGGGCGTACGTTTTGAGAAACGAAAAGGTTGAGGGGATTAAAGTCGGGATTCGAAATTGTTAAATACAATCGTAGTCAACACTCTAACGGTGGGACGATGGCCGAGAACGTTGAGTACCCGGTCTCGGTGAGGTTGTCAGGTTATGTTGTAAGGAAGATAGACGAACTCGTTAAAAGGCGGGAGTTCAGGAGTAGGAGCGACTTCATTAAGTTCGCAGTAACACTGACCCTTGGCCAGCTCATGCTGGAGGAGGCCAGGGAGATGGCCAAGAATACCCCCCCGAAGCATTTGAGAGGGAATCCGAGGAAGCATGGGAGAAGTTAGGGGCCGGGGACTTTGAGAAGGATGGATCCGAGGTTCTCAAGCTGATTGAGAATATCGAGAAGGAGTACAAGATGCTGATGGGTGCTAAGGAATGAAAGTTGTCCTTGACACCAACGTTGTCCTTGGTGCGCTGATAAAGCCCAACGGGTGGCTTCTTTGCTTGTTAGGGCTTTGGACAGAGAGGTTGGTGAACTACACAAGTGAGGACGCTTTAACCGAATTGTCTCTGAAGGTGGCCATTCTTCAGGAGAATGAGAGACTGTCCCCTCGTGGAAAAAGACCTTGGCGCACTTCATCGCAGCATCAGAGATAGTGTCCCCTCTCCGTCGGTTTGAAATCTGCAGGGACGCAGATGACGACAGGTGGCTTGAAATCGCTTATGAGGCTAAAGCAGACTTCATACTCACATGGGACAGGAATCTTTTGGATATAAAGGGAAACGATAGGGCAATTGCTCTTGAAGGACGTACTCTCAAAATCCTTAACGCCTGCCGAGTTCTATCATGAAGTCATTAAAAAGAGGTGTTGAATGGCACCATTTTTGAATCCAGGAACACACCTTTATACGGCTTTAATCCTCCCTTATCACGATCTCGATCTTCCTCCCCTCGCGGTAGCCCTTCATCGCCGAGAGCATGCCCTTTATCGTCTTCTCCACAAGCTCCTGCACCCAGCCCTTCATCGGGAGAACCTGGCCGTCGATTTTAACGGTGACCTTCGGCTTGGAGCTGAGGACTACGCAGTCCTTGAGCGTTTTCTCGCCCGCTACTATCATCCTCGCCATCTCCCCGCAGGTGAAGCCGCACATGCCGCAGTCTATGTTGGGGAGCATGAAGGCGCGCTTTTCAACGAGGTCGGCGAGCTTTTCAGGATCCCTAGTGGCGTCGATGACGGGAAGGCCGTTTATCTCTTCCACTCCTTCCCCCGCTATGACCCCGCTCACCGCTATGGCAAGACCGTCGTTGAGTTCCTCAACTTCATCCTCGTTCTTTGCGCAGATGACCTTGGGAACGTGCTTTATCGATTTGAAGCCCTCAAGGAGGAGGAAGTCCGCGTTCACCATCGAGAAGAGCGCGTTGATATCCTTCGCCTTGAAGAGCATGGCATCAGTATCGTTCGCCCTGACTATGACAGAGTCCGCCACCCGGGAGAAGCGCCACGTGTCGCTGTTTTCCCTGTCGAAGTCGGCGTGCATGCTCTTCGCTATCGCCACACGGTGGCCGCGCTCCTTGAGAACCTTTGCAACAGCCTCGACCGTTGTTGTCTTCCCGCTCTTCTTGAAGCCGACGAATGCGACAGCCCTCATACCACCACCTCAGAGGAGCATTATCCAGTTCATGTCCTCGATTTTAATCACGAGACCCTTCGCGCGGTTTCCTGCTATGTCCACGACGTCTCGCAGGAGTATGACCTCCTCGTCGAAGTCTTCGAGGATTCCGGTGAACGAGTGCTCGTTGCTCACCGAGAGGGCCACGCGCTTCCCCTTCCAGCTCTCAAGGGTTTTGTCGAGGAGGTACTGCTTCTCGCTCATCCCCTCACCTCCGGAAAGCAAAAGTCTATAAGGCTTTTAACGGTTTCCGGTTCGGTGATAGAATGAGGTTCGTCACGAAGAACGAGGCAGTCAAGAGGTCGTTTCTCGAGGACTTGAAGAGGGAAGGGATAAAGTTTGAACTCAGCGAGAGGCTCTCCTACGAGACGTTCGTCGGGTACATGCTCGAGGGAACCCTGGAAGAGATAAGGGCGCAGATAGACGTCATGGAGGGCGCCGACAGGGAGGCCCTCATAGAGGGATTCACCTCCTTTAAGGAGAGCCTGAACCACATCCTCGAGCACATAAAGGTCGGTGAGAAGTTCGATGTCCTGCTCAACGAGGGGCCGTGGGTTGCTGAAATCCTCGATCAGCTGACGAAGAACGGGGCAATAGATTACAGTGAGGGGCTGATAAAGCTCAAGGACGGCGTTGACGTCACCAAACTCCGCTTCGAGTTCAAGTTCCCCTTCAACCTAGTCCACAATCCTGAAAGCGCCGAAAAAATAGCCAAGCAGTTCGCCTTCACTGACCTGACGATGGAGTACGAGTTCGAGATACTTGAGCTTGACATGGGCAAGATAAACTCCCTCGGAAAGATCGCGAGCAGATACTTCCCGGAGGACGCTCTGCTGAGGGTTTACTTCGCCCTCGTCGGCAGGGCAATCCTCTCAAGCGAGATACTCAAGAGTCTCGGCAGTGAGAAGGTGGAAGTGGGCGAACTCGTCAAGGCCTTCGCCAGGGCGGCGCCGATAGCGATTCCAACGCCGAAGGGAACCCTCGTCATCAACTACTCCCCAAGGGCGCTCGAAGAGGTGCTCCGCTTCCTCAAGAGGCTCGGCTACGTCGAGATAAAGGCCGGAAAGGTCAAGAAGCTCAGGGATTTGGCCTGAGGTATTCTATCCTCGCCCTTCCGTTTTTTTCCAGCCACCTTAGGAGTTCCTCTGCGAAGGCAAATTTCTTTCTTTTGCTCTCCCAGATGGGGGAGTGCTCCTTAAGGAAAGGCTTGCTCCACCTCCCAACGATCTCACCAAAATCAAAACCCACCAGCACTATCTCCCTCGCGCCGAGGGCTTCCGCCAAAAAAGCCGCCCTGTCGCCGTCTGTGAAGCCGCCGAAGTTGTAAACTATGTCGAGCGGCTCGGTCTGGCACGTTCCGAGAACCCTTGAGAA
>WAMH01000023.1 GCA_015522395.1 Thermococcus sp.
AGATACAGAGCGTCGTCATAAGCACCGGAAAGGTCGGCGTCATTGTCAAGGCCGACACCCTCGGCTCGCTTGAGGCCCTGAGCAAGGAGCTGAGCGAGAAGAACATCCCGATAAGGAAGGCCGACGTCGGGAACATCAGCAAGACCGACGTGATGGAGGCATTGAGCGTTAAGGACGAGGAGGAGAAGTACGGCGTCGTCCTCGGCTTCAACGTGAAGGTGAACGAGGACGCCGAGGAGGTAGCGAAGGCCAAGGGCGTCCCCATCTTCGTCGGCAACATCATCTACAAGCTCATCGAGGACTACGAGGCGTGGGTTAAGGCAGAGGAGGAGAAGAAGAAGCGCGAGCTCCTAAAGAACGTGACCTTTCCGGGAGTTATCCGCCTCTATCCCGACGAGCGCTACGTCTTCAGGAGGAGCCACCCGGCTATAGTGGGAGTTGATGTCGTCGAGGGCAGGATCAGGCCCGGTGTGGCCCTTATCAAGCAAAACGGCCAGAAGGTCGGCGTCCTCAAGTCCATTAAGAACAAGAACGACTTCGTTCAGGAGGCCAAGAAGGGTGATGCCGTTGCGGTAGCGATCGAGGGAGCTATTGTCGGCAGGCACATCCACCCCGGAGAGACGCTCTACGTGGACGTAAGCAAGAACGACGTCATTCTGCTCGCCAAACAGCTCAAAAATGAGCTTGACGAGACGGACATAAAGGCGCTCAAGATGACGGCGAAAGTAAAGGCCCAGAAGGATCCCTTCTGGAAGGCCGTCTAAGTCCCTTTCTTTTCCAACCCTATTACTGCCTCGACGTGCGGGGTATGGGGGAACATATCGATAAGAACGGCGTTTTCAACGCGGTATGCGCTCTTCAAATGGTTCTGGTAGTCAAGTTTGAACGCTTTGGGATTGCAGGAGACGTAAACGGCCCTCTCAACCCCGCTCCTAACAAGTAATTCAGCGGCTTCCTTCAGCCCCTTCCTCGGCGGGTCAACGATAACCGTATCGTAATTTCCAATCCCCGTATCCTCGGCCCTTCCTACCTGGAATTTCGCGTTAACGCCGTTGAGTTCAGCGTTTCTGTTGGCCATCTCGACTGCGAAGGGGTTCAGCTCAACGCCCTCAACGTTGAAGCCCCTCCTGGCGAGCCAGACACCGAAAGTACCGACGCCGGAGTAAAGGTCGAGAACCCTCTCGCCGTCTGTGAAGCCCTCCACAGCCTTAAGGAGGAGCGGTAAAGCGTAGCTGTTCGTCTGGAAGAAGCTGTTCGGGTGTATCAGGTAGATAATGTCCTCAACCCGCTCACGTATGTAGGGCTTTCCGGCCACAAGCTCAGCCTCACCGCGCGGGTCGTTCCTCTCATCTCGCTTAAGGCTCCAGTAGAGGGAATCCGCGAAGGAGAAGTAGTCTCTGAGGGCCTCTAAAACCTCAACAGAGGGCTTCACGTGCGCTATGAGATTCATCATGACCTCGCCCGTGAACTTGCCCTCCCTGACCTGGAGGTAGTGGAGGTCACCGGTTTTATCCTTCAGGTTCCATGGCTTCAAGCCTGTTTCTTCCAGAAAATCCCGGAGGGCGCGCAGGTATTCTGGCGTTCTCTTCGAGAAGATCAGGCACTCTTGAAGGTCAACGGCCCCGAGGGGATTCCCGTATTCCTTTAGACCAATCCCTCCGTTGGTCACGATAAAGTTGCTCACGTTGCGAAACCCCCAGATCTTGGGGGAGCCTTTTATTTCTGCCGTTAAGCCGGTTATACGCTCAAAGATCTCCGACTTCAGGCGAAGCTGCTCTCCGTACCTCAACCCCTGCCAGAGGCAGCCGCCGCAGGTGCCAAAGTGGGGGCAGCGAGGGGCCTGCCTCAGTGGTGACTCCTCAACAAGCTCGAAATCCCGCGCGATTCTCCGTCCAAAGCGGCGCTTTATCTTTTTAACCCTTACAACGTCTCCGGGATAGGCGAACGGGACGTAGACTCTCCCGCCCTCTGACTCCAGCACGCCGAGGCCATCGTCGCTGAGGTCTTGTATTCTCCCCTCGAACATCGGTTCAGATTGGCGGGCAGGCTTTTTATACCTCACCCCAATCTAATCCGGTGGTGCCAATGAAGCCGAAGGTCTTCATCACGCGTAGGATTCCAGAGAACGGGATAGAACTCCTCAGGAAGCACTTTGAGGTCGAGGTCTGGGAAGACGAGCACGAGATACCGAGGGAGATTCTCCTCGAAAAGGTCCGCGACGTTGATGCGCTCGTCACAATGCTCAGCGAGCGGATCGATAGAGAGGTCTTCGACAGCGCGCCAAAGCTAAGGATCGTGGCGAACTATGCCGTCGGCTACGACAACATAGACGTTGAGGAGGCAACAAAGCGAGGAATCTACGTCACCAACACTCCGGATGTGCTCACGAACGCCACTGCCGACTTCGCCTGGACGCTTCTCTTGGCGACCGCCAGGAGGCTCGTTGAGGCCGATAACTTCGTCCGCTCCGGCGAGTGGAAGAGAAAAGGGGTTGCCTGGCACCCTCTCATGTTCCTTGGGAGAGATGTCTACGGTAAGACCATCGGCATAGTCGGCTTTGGAAGGATAGGACAGGCGGTGGCGAGGCGCGCTAAAGGCTTCGGTATGAGGATACTCTACAACGCGAGGAGCAGAAAGCCTGAGACCGAGAAGGAACTCGGCGCCGAGTTCAGGCCACTGGATGAGCTGCTTAGGGAGAGCGACTTCGTGGTCTTAGCTGTTCCGCTCACGAAGGAGACGTACCACATGATAAACGAGGAGAGGCTTAAGCTCATGAAGCCGACGGCAATACTCGTCAACATAGCGCGCGGGAAGGTAGTTGACACGGAGGCGCTGGTGAAATCCCTAAAAGAGGGCTGGATCGCTGGAGCCGGCCTGGACGTCTTCGAGAAGGAGCCGTACTACCACGAGGAGCTGTTCAAGCTGAAAAACGTTGTTCTGGCGCCCCACATAGGCAGCGCCACCTTCGGGGCGAGGGAGGGCATGGCGGAGCTGGTTGCAAGGAATTTAATCGCCTTCAAGAACGGCGAGGTTCCTCCCACACTGGTTAACCAGGAGGTGGTGAATGTAAGAAAGCCGGGCTTTGAATGAGGCTGGAGGCGATGATGAGGCATTAACCGGCTGACGGTGATGAGCTGGATCCGTGCCTGAGCTCGCCTTACTGAACACACGGGCATGTTGCTATTTTTCTTTTTTGAGATCCACGTTGCAGCTATTGGGAATCCTCACACAAATTCTCTATTTTGAACCACCAGGATCCCTCACTCCAGCGGCTCCCTTCCGTACCTTAAGAAGCCGAGGAAGCGCTCGTCCTCTCCAACGAGAGCACTCAGCACCGCGTTGACGTAGACATCGAACTCCCTCTTCTTTATGACAACGGAGTGGTGGGCATACTCGAGCGGGAGCACGTACTCGTCCTCGGCAACGGAGAGTATCTCCGCCAGCGTTTTCTCAAAGTTCTGCTTCTCCGGAACCTCGAGGAGGTATATCAGCCCGCCGTCGGCGAAGCGGACGTAGGCCGGCCTTATCCTAGCCCCGATGATCTTGCCACCTTCCATGATTAGGGTCTCCCTGAGGTTCTGGAGCCTGCCCTGCGCCATTATCTCCGCGACCACCTTTGGGAAGCCGCCCTTCGGCCCCTTCAGGTAGCTGAACTCCAGGTAGCCTCTCTCGTCGGAGAGAGAAGCTACAACCGGAGTGTCGACTATCATTGGCGTGCCCTTGAGTTTGTCCCCCTCGCGCGCCTTCACTGTCTTCACGACATCGGCCTTGTAGAAGGTCTTCGCGATGGCCGCTATCCTGCCCCCGAGGAGCCTGTCGAGGGCGTGGAGGTACTCGAGGTACTCGAAGAGGACTATGAGGTCTTCTCTGTCGTTGACCCACCAGAAGTTCTCCCTTATGCTCCTGGCCCCGCGCTTCATGAGGATCGAGAATATTTCCTCGCCGTTCCACCCCCTCGACGGAAGGGAGAACCCGTTTAAAACGCCACTTTCAGCCAGCTTCTCCCGCCATTCGGCCCACTGCTCGTCGAGGAAGTCCAGGAACTCCAGGGCCGCGTTGAGGAGTTGCTCTCCGTGCTTTCCGTAGAGTTCCCTGGTCGTGGACGTCACGTAAGTGGGCGGGGTGATTATGGCGCTGCTTATCGTCCCGTCCATGAGTACCAGATCGGCGCCGAGTTCGAGCATCATCGCGCCCATCCTCTTCTCGAGGATGTCCATGTGGATTCTAACCCTCTCGTCAACGCGGCCCTGGAGTTCCTGGACTTCCTCGACGAGCAGTGGGCCGAATGGCGGGAGAAGCTGGCTGAAAGTGGC
>WAMH01000024.1 GCA_015522395.1 Thermococcus sp.
AGGTTGGTGTCCTCAAGGCGCTTGTTGAAGTCCTCCTTGAGGTTGTCGTATATCAACTGGCGAACGAAGTTCCGGAACTCCTCATCGGCCTTGGTCCTGTTCTGGGCCGCGAGGCCATTGAAGTAAGCTCTAAAGGTAGGGTCCTTCAGGTGAGCGTAGATGCTGAACGTGGCGAGCCAGATGGGGGTGCCGTTGAGCGGGACCTGCTGAACACGGATGAAGAAGTTAACATCAAAGAACCTCTGGGAGTTATCCAAAGAAGCGGCGGACGCAACACCAAATACAGGCGTCAAGAGCAGAAGTACCACGATGATGGCGGTGATCCTCCTCATTCCCTCACCTCCGGGAAAATCTCGCGGGTCGATAAAAAAGCTTATTGGTTCGCCCGTCCAAAGATACACCATGAGGAAAACGTACTGCAAGGTCGTCGTCGGCGGGACCTTCGACAGGCTCCACCTCGGCCACAAGGCCCTCCTTAGAAAGGCATTCGAGGTCGGCGAATACGTCTACGTAGGCCTGACGTCGGACGAGATGATACGGAACAAGCCATACGCGGAGAAAATCCTCCCCTACGAGCTTCGTTTAAAGGATCTGCTCAAGTTCTTCGAGGTCAACGGCTACTCCAACTACAGGATAATCAAAATCCACAACGCCATAGGCTTCGCCGGCAGTATGAAAAGCTTAGAGGCCATAGTGGTGAGCGAGGAGACATACAAGGGGGCGCTGGTAGTGAACCGCGCTAGGGAGGAGAACGGGCTTAAACCACTCGAGGTAGTCGTCATAGGGCTGGTTAAAAGCTCCCTCGGGCCGAAGATAAGCTCCTCCCTCATAAGGGCCGGCCTCATAGACCCCTTTGGGAGGCCGCTCCAGTGGAAACGAAACTCCCCGAAAGACGTTTAAGGGAAAAGGGCGTAACACCCCCGGTGATACCCATGGAGAAGCTTAAGGAGCCGATTATAGCGATCAACTTCAAGACCTACATCAAAGCTACCGGAAAGAGGGCACTGGCGATAGCGAAAGCCGCTGAAAAGGTCTGGAAGGAGACCGGGATAACCATAGTGGTCGCCCCGCAGCTGGCCGACCTCTATCGCATAGCCCAAGAGGTTGAGATTCCCGTCTTCGCCCAGCACATTGACCCGATAAAGCCCGGAAGCCACACGGGTCACGTTCTTCCGGAGGCCGTTAAGGAGGCCGGAGCGGTGGGAACGCTCCTCAACCACTCGGAGAACAGGATGGTCTTAGCTGACCTCGAGGCGAGCATCAGAAGGGCGGAGGAAGTTGGCCTCATGACGATGGTCTGCTCCAACAACCCGGCAGTCTCGGCGGCGGTGGCAGCGCTCGGGCCAGATTACGTCGCTGTCGAGCCGCCCGAGCTGATAGGGACCGGAATCCCGGTCAGCAAGGCCAAACCAGAGGTCATCACCGACACGGTGGAGCTGGTCAGGAAGGTCAACCCCAATGTCAAAGTCCTCACCGGGGCGGGCATATCAACCGGCGAGGACGTCAAGAAAGCCCTCGAACTCGGAAGCGTCGGCGTTCTCCTCGCGAGCGGTGTCACGAAGGCGAAGGACCCGGAGAAGGCCATAAGGGACTTGGTTTCGCTTATAATCTGAGCTTTTCTCTCTTCTCCCTTACCAACCCGTCTAAAGAAAACCCAACAAAAAAGAACGAACGGAGGGAAAACCTCACATAGCTGTGTAGCCGCCGTCGACGACGAGTTCCGCGCCGGTTACGAACCTCGACTCGTCGGAGGCAAGGAAGAGAACGACGTAGGCAACGTCTATCGGCTCGCCAACCCAACCGACGGGATTCATCCTGGCGAAGGCTTTCCTGCACCTCTCCTCATCCGGGATTCCCATCTTCCTGCAGGCCTTTTTGAGCATGGGCGTCCAGATGCTGCCCGGGTGGACGGAGTTAACGCGTATGTTGTCCTTCGCGTAGATGAGGGCGTCGGTCTTCGTCATCAGCCTTATGGCCCCCTGGAGGCATGGTATGGCGGAATGCCCGGCGAACCAACGATGCCGTAGATGGAGGAGATGTTGATGATGCTCTCGTTGCCTTCCTCATGTACGGGATGACGTGCTTCGTGCAGAAGAGCACCTCTTTAACGTTGACGTTCATGACCTGATCTCACTCCTCCTCGGTAAGCTCGTGGGTGGGCTTGTCGACGCCGATTATCCCAGCGTTGTTAACGAGGATGTCCATCTTCCCGAACTCGCGCGCTATCTCTGCGAAGACCCGCTCCACTTCCTCCTTGTTGCTGACGTCCAGCTTCCAGAACTTGGCGGTTCCTCCTGCCTTCCTGATGCTCTCAACGACTTCGTTGCCCCTCTCCACTTTCCTGTCGGTGACGGCTACCATCGCCCCCTCCTTCGCCAAAAACTCGGCTATAGCCCTTCCGATTCCGGAAGTAGCGCCGATGACAACGGCAACCTTTCCCTCAACCCTCCCAATCTTCACGCCCCCAGATGTTCATTGAACAACCAAACGGTGCATTTGATTACGAGCTGAACGAGCTGAAGGTTTTAAATTCTTCCAATTACCACCCTTCCAGAGTTATCATTAGAAGACAACCGGTCGACTTAAGGTTTATAAGCTCCCGGGAGTTCAATCGGATGGGCAGCCCCGTGGTGTAGCGGTCAAGCATGCGGGACTTTGGATCCCGCGACCCGGGTTCGAATCCCGGCGGGGCTACCATAAAACCCCACAATTTCTCTAAACACAGCTCCCATCGCCCTGCTGAACAATTCCATGAAGATTTCAAGATTTTCTAACAAATACTGCTCGCTGGACTCTTCTTCATGGTGGGTCGCGGGATCTGAAGACCCATAGGGGCGTTATTTAAGGGCATGAAGCGGAGTCTTAGACAACAACTGAGAGAACTCTCTCGAATTTGAAATCCAAATAGTTCTGATCTTTCCTTGGCATGTTCGATTGGGCCTTATTTTCACAAATTTAATCACCCCGCGAACTTTTAAATACATCATTTACTAATAATAATTTACTAAATACTTAGCATCTACGTTCCTGAGGGGACTGCCATGAAAATAACCGTGTATGACGGAACCACCACCGTAGGGGGTTCAAAAATCCACCTGGAAGAAGGCAACAATGGCCTCTTTTTGGACTTTGGCATGAACTTCGCAAAATACGCCCATTATTATGAGGAATTCAT
>WAMH01000025.1 GCA_015522395.1 Thermococcus sp.
AACCGATGATGAGTGTCATCCCTCCTGAGAGATGATGACATTATCCCCACCTGAGGTGGTTTAATGCTTGGGTTTCTGAGAAAGAAAAAGGAGCGCCACGGGCCTTTCGTCTACCTGAGCGAGCCTACATTCCTCTACCATACAAAGACAGAGAAGGCGATCCTTGAGCTTATAGAGGAGAAATTCAACTCCAACAACGTCCTCGTCCCTTCAGACTACGGCCTGAGGGACACGAGCGACAGGATAAAGGACGCGGAAATCTTCGTTGCCGTCGCGCCGCTCGGAAAGTTCACCTCGCTGGTTGGAAGGGAGGTAAAGCTAGCCCAGGAGCTTGGAAAACCCGTGTACACCCTCCTAATAGCGCGCGATAAAGACAGCCTCGTCTACGTCTGGGTGGAGGGTGTTCCGGAGGAGGTTGAATGGCTCTCACCGGAGGAAACGCAGGCCTTCAGCTTCAAGTTCGCCCACGACGAGTACATGGCCTACCTGAAGACGGGGCTGTTCATCGGGAGTAGGAAGAGGGAGTGGTAACATGGTGAAAATACCGAAGAGCCATCCGCGCTACTGGAGCCTGTACTACAGGGAGAAGATAATCGAGGGCATGGCGAAGGGAATGACCGCCAAGGCCGGTCTTATAGCGCACGGCCGCGGGGAGGCCTTCGACTACATAATCGGCGAGAGGACGATAGAGCCTGCTGAGAGGGCGATGAGGGCAGCGGTGGCGAAGCTCCTCTTAGCTGAATACCCGGTTATATCCGTTAACGGGAACGTTGCGGCGCTCGTCCCAAAAGAGACCATAGAACTCGCGAAGGCCCTTGGAGCAAAGCTTGAGATAAACCTCTTCTACCGAACGGAGGAGCGCGTTAAAGCCATAGCAGAGGAGCTTAGGAGGTACGACCCGGGGATAGAACTCCTGGGAATAAACCCAACCAGGAAGATTCCGGGTTTGGAGCACGAGCGCGGTAAGGTCGATGAGAACGGGATATGGAAGGCCGATGTCGTTATAGTTCCGCTTGAGGACGGTGACAGAACGGAGGCTTTAGTCGCGATGGGCAAGTTCGTGATAACGATAGACCTAAACCCACTCTCCCGCTCGGCGAGGATGGCGGACATAACGATAGTCGACAACATAGTCAGGGCCTACCCGAGGATGACCGAACTCGCGAGGGAGATGAAGGATTACAGCCGGGAGGAGTTGCTGAGGATACTCGAGGAGTACGACAACGGAAAGACGCTGAGTGACGTTTTAGTCCACATGAGGAACAGGCTAACCCGGCTCGCCGAAGAAGGTGTCTGGAGGAAGAAGGAGCTTGGAAGCTAAAACTCCCTCTCCGTCTTTTCCACAAGCTTTCTGAGGTTGGTTATGAGGTCGGACTCGCTTGGAAGCTTTGAGACGACAAGGGGGACCCTCTCGCGCTCGGCAAGCTTTACCGCAAGTTCATCGAGCTTCTTAACGCCGTGAAGAACAACGACCGCTGGCTTAAGCCCCTGAACACGCACCGCTATCATCGGACTCCTGCCGGTGGTCACCTTCGTGAAGACCAGCGCCCTCTCAGTCGTCCAGCCGTAGAGCTTCAGAAACTCCTCACTGCTCATCTCGAGGATGGCCCTTATGCTGTCCACAACGGTGTAGCCGTAGATGCGCCTGTCTAGGAGGTGCATGTTGGCGACAACTTCGCCCTTGACGGCATCGACGAGGTCCTTTATCGTGACGGGAAGGGAGAACTCCCTGATGTCGAGGATGGCGCTCGTCGGAAGCTCCCCTTCAAGGGTCTTGCTGAAGGCTCGTATGACGTTTCCACCGCGCTTCTCATCTATGTCTATCAAGGCCTCGACGAACTTCCTTATCGTAGAAGCGCCGGGACTCTTTCTCCGTCCGCCCTCGTAGTCGCTGATAACCGAGGAAGAAACACCAAGGTAGTCCGCAAGCTCGGTCTGGCTGATTCCAAATATCTCGCGCCATTTCCGCATGGTCTTGCCCGGGTCGGAGGAGAGGGTTATTTCACCCGCTATCCTCTTCGCCAGGGCTTCTTTCTCCTTCTCAAGCATGTTGGGGGATATTCGTCAATCATTATAAGCTTTTCGGCAATTGCCTAATGGCAACCTCAAGCTTAAAAATGTCCATACGTACTCCCTCCGGTGAAAGAAATGGCGGTTTACTTCATCGGACTCGGTCTCTACGATGAGAGGGATATAACGCTCAAGGGACTTGAGATCGCTAAAAAGTGTGACGTGGTCTTTGCCGAGTTCTACACTTCCCTGCTGGCGGGAACGACTATAGAAAAGATCGAGGAGCTTATAGGTAAACCGATACGGAGGCTGAACAGGGAGGACGTCGAGCTGAACTTCGAGAATACCGTCCTGAGCGAGGCTAAAAACAAAGACGTGGCTTTCCTCACCGCTGGAGATCCGATGGTCGCAACAACTCACTCGGACCTGCGCATAAGGGCTAAGAAGGCTGGAATCGGGAGCTACGTCATCCACGCACCGAGTATCTACTCGGCAATAGCGATAACCGGACTTCACATCTACAAGTTCGGCAAGAGCGCGACCGTTGCTTACCCCGAAAGGAACTGGTTTCCCACGAGCCACTACGACGTGATACGGGAGAACAGGGAAAGGGGCCTGCACACGATGCTCTTCCTCGACATAAAAGCCGACCAGAACCGCTACATGACGGCCAACGAGGCGATGGAGATACTCCTTCAGGTTGAGGAAATGAAGGGACAGAACGTTTTCACGCCGGACACGCTCGTCGTTGTCCTCGCAAGGGCCGGCTCCCTGAACCCGACGCTCAGGGCGGGCTACGTTGGGGACATGATAAAAGAGGATTTTGGAAAACAGCCCCACGTAATGGTGGTTCCCGGAAAACTGCACATAGTTGAGGCTGAGTACCTGGTCGAGTTCGCCGGTGCGCCGGAGGAGATACTGGAGGAAACCTAGCGGGCGAAAGCTTTATATTTTCCTTTTGGGGGCATTATGTCGGGATGGGCCCGTGGTCTAGACTGGTTATGACGCCGCCCTCACACGGCGGAGGTCCGGGGTTCAAGTCCCCGCGGGCCCACCAACCCTTTTCTGACGTAAAACGCTGATGGAAAACTTGTGTGCTGATCTCGGGGGGTTTTACCCGTCAATGTTTGAAAGGCCAGTTTTGGAATTAAACCCTTGAGTTATAAAAAGAGTGCACGCTTGGTGTTCGGGCCTCACTAGAAAAGGCACTCTCTTTGATGGAACTTCACTTGATGAACAAACTTTACTCCGCAAAGTTCCATCAAATCTTGTAGCTCTTTTCATTAAATACAGGTTCTTGAAAAGTCTCAACTTGAAATCAACCGTTTGAGCGAGAACTCATTTGAATATCACCGTGAGAGGGGCTAACTCTGAAAAGAGGTCCTTACGACCTAACGAAAAATTCTTGGGGGCGCATAAACTTTCGATCAAGGAATAACAGGTGTTCCTCCAGCGTTTAGCGTCCCATCTTCATGTCCGCCCGCACGTCTTCGTCCATAAGAACGATGAGCACGAGGGCCGAGAGGAGGGCAAGAATAATCGCTGGAATTGAAAGGCCGACATGACCCAGAGAAGGCCGAAGAGCATATCCAAAAGGACAAAGTACGGCGAGAGATCCACGACGGTTTCGTTTCCCTTCCATAGGTTCAGGGCAAGCAGGAGGTGAATCGTTCCGATAAACCCGGTACCCTAAAAGTCCTGAAGAGCCACTGAGAAACCCTATTCCGTAGAAAAAGACCGAGAGGAGTAAGAAAAAGGAAACCACCAAGGGTTTAGACCGCATTCCCAAGTTCCTCCACGGGGAGCTTCATCCTCGCCGAGATCAGCAGGAGGAGTATTCCGAGAAGGGCCATGGTCAGGAAGATTATCATCCCTGTCGTGACCCCATGGACGAGTATGAACATAACGTTCGGGGCCACCGCGTTTGCGGAGTTTGAGATGAGTCCAAGGGCGAAGCTGGCCTCCGGGAATATCTCCTTGGGATAAGCTGCCGGTGCGGTGGTCCAGAAAGCTGGTCCCGTTCCCTGAACGATGCCGGTTATCGCCAGACCGAGCATCGCTAAAGTGTAGTCGTTGGCCAGGATGCTCTTCCAGACGACGAAGAGGCCGATGAAGGTCACTACATAGGAGAGAGTCATGACGCTGACGATTGACTTGAAGAGACCGCGATTGCTGGTGTTTTTAACGGAGAGGCGGTAGCCGAGGTAGCCCATGATTATCGACCACAGACCCATCGAGACCTCGAGCGTCATGACGAGGTTGGCAACCTGCGAGCCCGAGAACTGAACGTTGTGGAGGGTAAACGAGCCGAGGGTGAATATGATCCATAGCGCCGGGAAGAACGTGAAGCCGAAGACCCACGTGAAGGGCATCTTCCAGACGCTGACCCCCTTGGCGGTCTGTCTCTCCTTGGGGATCTCAAAGTCCTCGACGAGGAACCACCAGATGGCGAGCATCAGGTACATGACGACCGCGGAGATGAGGAACGCGACCTCAACGGCTTTCCAGCCCGCGTAAGCGCTTGAAGCCCACTTTGCGAGGCTTATACCGTAGATCCCGCCCCAGAAGATTCCGGAGAGGATTATGCCCTTGGCGAAGGGTCTCTCCGCCAGGAAGAGCCTTCCAACCTGGTTGCTGAAGACGGCTATGAGCGCAACTATGAAACCTTGGAAGAAGCGGAGAAAGACAACGGCCCACCAGCTCCCCACGAAGGGGATTATGAACTGCGGTATCGCCGCGAAGCTCATTATCAGGGCGACGCTCCTTTTGAACGAACCCTTGAAGAGACTCGTGCCTCCAAGGAGAAAGGCAACGAAGAGACCGACGACGAAGGCCGTCTGCTGGTAGCTCATCGCGGCCTCGGTTATACCGTAGTGCGCTATGACGGCGTCCTTGAACTTCTCAAGCATGTGCATCGTTCCAAAGCCCGAAGCTAGGAGTATAGTGTTCACAAACACGGCGGTCCATTTCCTGTCCATTCCCATCCCTCCCGGGTTCTCATCCGTCGAGTATTGAAGGGGTGAAAATCAAAGCTTTGAAAGGGCCTCGTGCATCCTGTTCATGGCCTCGAGGAGCTGCTCCTTGCGCGTGGCGTAGCTTATCCTTATCCAGCCCTCGCCGGCCTTTCCGAAGGCCGTTCCTGGAATAACGACCACTCCCGCGTTCTCGAGGAGCCAGTCCGCGAAGTCCTCGCTCGTCATGTCAAGCTCGGGGTCTATCTTGGCCCAGACGTAGAAGGCACCCTTGGGCCTGAAGGGTGTTATGTAGGGCATCCTGTTGAGCTCGTGGAGGACGAGCCTTCTCCTCTCGGCATAGGTTCTGCGCATTTCTTCGAGGGCCTCCCAGCTGCGCTTGTCGCGGAGGGCGGTTATCCCGGCGATCTGGATGAAGGAGGTAACGTTCCCGATGACGTAGGCGTGAAGCTTTATCATGTCTTTGATGACCTGACTTGGGGCTATGGTGAAGCCCAGCCTCCAGCCGGTCATGGCAAATGTCTTGGAGAAGCTGTTGGCGAGAATCGTGTTGTCGGGGGCGTACTTTATCATGGGATAGTGCTTTGCTCCCTCATAGAGGAAGTGCTCGTAGGGCTCATCACTGAGGATGTAGAGATTGTAATCCTCCGCTATCTCTGCAATCGCCTTGACGGTCTTCTTTTTGAGAACCGCGCCCGTTGGATTGTTCGGATAGTTGATGACAAGCATCCTCGTTCTTTTCGTTATGGCCTCAACGAGCTCGTCCGGGTCGATTTGAAACTCGTTCTCCTCGCGGAGGGGTATCCTAACTATCCCGGACTCGGCTATCTTGGCATCCTCAACGTAGCAGACGAACGCTGGATCCGGGATGATCACGTCGTCGTCCTCTTCTAGAAGGGTCTGAAAGGCGAGATAAGTGGCCTCATATGCACCTGCGGTGACTATGATGTTGTCCTGGGAAACGTCGACCTTGTAGTGGGTCTTGTAGTACTCGGCAATGGCCTCACGGAACTCGGGGATGCCCGCGTTGGGAGTATAGTGAGTATATCCTTCATCGAGCGCCCTTTTCGCGGCTTCCTTTATTACCTCGGGGGTGTCAAAGTCCGGCTCTCCTATTCCGAGTGAGATAACGTCCTCCATCCCCTTGGCCTTTTCGAAGAGTTCTCTGATTTTGGAGCGTTGCAGGAGGTTTATCCTCCCGGCGAGGAAATATTTGCGTTTTTTGTACCTCATGAAAGCATCACCTCAACCAGTGCGGGAGTTAAGGGGGAATTTTATAAATCTATCCACCAAAAAGGGCAGAAACGGTGGGGATGTTCCTACATAACTTCGACCAAGGCCGATTTTTCAAAAAAAGTTTTCAGTTTTTCGGGCTCGCATTCGAGTGGAGGGAGCTTTTTGAGGCCCAGCTCACCGATGAGTTCTTCAGCCCTCTCGGGGCTTCCGAACACCACTAGGTAGTTTTCTCCATTGACTATGCCCCTCTCCTTTATAGCGTCCTTTATCTGAAGCGTTCCGGCCAGGCGGAGGAGCAGTTCACCCCCAAGAGTTCGTGCATGATTGGTCTCCCTGTCGAAGGACCTGAGCGAGAGGAGCGCTGCGAACGCCACCTCCTCCGTGCAGTTTCCTCTAACGATCTGGAAGCCGCCCCCGATTTTGGGAATGAGGCTCTTGGCGTTCTCGACGAGCACCCTCTCAACCTGAAGATCAGGGGTCACCTTCATTTTTCATCACCCTTTTCGTTTCCTCACACGTTAAAAACCTTATGAATCCTCGTGTAATTTCAAAATTTTTTGATTTTTTGTAATTAAATAAAAAATTTTTGAAAAAGATATTATCAAAATATTATTCAAAAGGCGCAAAGTATTTAACTAATTAAAGCACTAACTATTTCAGCGGCTTACTGAACTGGGTGGTGCAGGAATGGCCAAGATGCGTATCATAAGTGTACAACTCCCTCAGGGACTCATCAATACCATGGATCAGCTTGTTAGAAGGGGGGTTTATCCCAACAGAAGCGAGATAATTAGAGAGGCCATACGTGAGCTTTTGAAGAAGGAACTCTACCAGCTGGAGACCGAAGAACGTTCCACGCCCGATTACATAATGAAATAAGCCGCTTAAAGCAGGGTATGAAATCAGACGTAAAATCACTCCGTCCAATAACTCGAACCAGGGGGTTGGGGCAATGGTATTTAAACTGCTTGAACAGGCCGGAATAAAGCTGGATGTGGAAGACGAAAAGAAGCCCGCCGAGCTGAGCGGTTTTTCTGGTGAGGACCTGGAGGATTTGATAAGGATAGTGATAGTCGGGGTTGGTGGCTCCGGGAACAACACCATAACGCGGCTCTTCGAGCTCGGCGTTCAGGGGGCCGAGCTTATAGCTATGAACACCGATGCCCAGGCGCTAAGCCACGCAAAGGCTCATACAAAGCTTCTCCTTGGAAAGGAGATCACCCATGGGAAGGGCTCTGGTGGAAACCCCGAGATAGGTTACCGCGCGGCAGAGGCCAGTGCCCATGAGATAGCCGAGACCATTGGAGATGCCGATCTCGTTTTCATCACAGCCGGAATGGGTAACGGTACTGGAACCGGGGCAGCTCCGGTTGTGGCAAAGGTTATAAAGGAGCGTGCCAGACACAACGGTCGCTTCAGAGAGCCGCTCGTCGTCAGCGTTGTCACTTTCCCCTTCAGGAACGAGGGGAAGGTGAGGATCGAAAAGGCCCGCGCGGGAATAAAGGCCCTCATGTATTACTCCGACACGGTCATCATCATCGAGAACGACAAACTACTCAAGCTCGTTCCAAAGCTACCCATAAACGCAGCCTTCCGCTTTGCAGACGAGATCATCGCTAGAATGGTCAAGGGCATAACTGAGACCATAAAGCTCCCGTCCATGGTGAACATCGACTTCGCCGACGTCTACAGCGTAATGCACAACGGCGGAGCGGCTCTTATCGGAATCGGCGAGAGTGACTCCAGCAACAGGGCCGTCGATGCGGTCAAGAACGCCCTCGAGAACAAGATGCTCGAGGTGGAATACGGAAGCGGTGACAAGGCGTTAGTTCACTTCACCGTCGGCTCCGACGTAAGCCTCGGCGAGATAAACGATGCCATGAACATAGTCTACGAGAAGCTCGGCGAGAAGAGCGAGATCAAGTGGGGTGCCAGAATAGACGAGGACATGGGCAAGACCGTTCGCGCGATGGTGATAATGACCGGAGTTAAGAGCCCCCACATCCTCGGTGGGGAGAGGGCCCTTCAGGTTGGTCCGTCCATGAAGGACACAATCATACCCTCCGATCCGGTGAAGCCTTTTAAATCCAGCGAAGAGAGCTTTGACAGGATATTCCGGGCGATATCGGGCAAACCCGAGAAACCCGAACGGGGAGTTCCGCCCTACGTCCGGAAGGCGTTGGACGACTTCCCCGACCTTTCCTGACCTTTAATTTAATCAGGTGGTTCTATGGCAGTGGTGATTAGCGTAGCCAATCAGAAAGGTGGGGTCGGAAAGACAACCCTCACGATGAACCTCGCCTACGCTCTATCAAACATGGGGAAGAGGGTTCTTCTTGTTGATATAGACCCGCAGTTCAACCTCACCTTTGGACTCATAGGCATGGACGTTCTCCAGCACGGCGACAGCAACGTCGGAACGCTGATGACGAGGGAGAGCGACATTGAGGAGACCATAGTCAGGGTGCGCGAGAACATCGACCTTATACCGAGCCACCTCAACCTCTCCGCCAAGGAAATCGAGATTATCAACACCTACAACCGCGAGAGGCGCCTTGAGAAGGCACTAACACCGGTTCTGCCGGACTACGACTACGTCTTCATAGACAACCCGCCGAGCATGGGCATCTTCCTAGTCAACTCGCTCACAGCTTCCGATTACGTGCTCATCCCGCTGGAGCTGAGCTACTTCGGCGTCATCGGAATGCAGCTCATGTTCAACCTCATGCGCATGATACGCGAGGAGACCAACGAGAACCTCAAGCTCCTTGGTCTCGTCCCCAACAAGTTCACCCGGCAGACAAAGGTTCCGAAGATGCGCCTCAAGGAACTTAAGGAGACCTACCCGGATGCCCCGATACTGACGACGATTCCGAAGGCGATAGCCCTTGAGAAGGCCCAGAGTCAGGGCGTTAGCATATTCGAGTTCGACGGCGACGGCAGGGCCGCCAAGGCCTTTGCAAAGCTCGCGAGAGAGGTGGTTGAGATTGTCGAAGGATAAAATTCCAAAGCTGTTTGACGGTTCCGTTAACGAGCTCACAAGGCCCTCCAAGAGAAAGGATGAGAAGCCCAAACCAAACCTGAAGAAGGAGAAGATGCAGAAGACCCTTTACATAAGCAGGGACATGAACAGAAAGCTCATTGAACTCTACGGTGAGGAAGGCAGGAGGCAGAGCACCATAGTCGAGGACGCGGTAAACCTCTACTACTACCTCAGGCTCGCCCTTGGGGAAAAGAAGTTCAACGAGCTGCTCAGTGCCGTCAGAAGGGAGGATCCGGATTTCCTCAGAGAGTACATAGAGAGGTTCAGGCCCTGATTTTCAATCGGTCGCGCTGGAATAAGCGTTTGACCCAGCCCCGACTCCCGAACGCCGGGAAATCAAATCAGGGCTCAAATCACTCACAGTAGGTTTCTATTATCCTCTGGATTATTTTGCTCGTCTTCGCGCGGTCACTCTTGTAAAGGTACGGAATGCGGATGACTTCTGCTTTTATCCCGTGTTTTCTAAGCTCTTCCTTCATTCTCTCGCAGTTGAACGCCTGATCCGGCCCCACGGCTATCACGTCGGGGTCTATGCGCCTCACGAGGTCGTAGTCTATCCTGCCGGGTGACCCTATGTATACCTCGTCCACCATCTCCAGGGCCTTTAATAGCTCCGCCCGTTCCTCGGCGCTGTTTATAGGATCCCTGCGCTTCTGAAGCCTCACCGTTTCATCGTTGGCCACTATGACGACGAGCTCGTCGCCCAGTTCCCTGGCCTGCCTGAGGAAGTGTATGTGTCCGACGTGGAGGATGTCGAAGACGCCCCCGACCAGAACGCGAATTCTGTCCTTCCTGTCCCTCTTCTCCGCGCTCATTTCAGCCCACCGTCAGCTCCCATATCCTGTCCTTCGCGTGGTGGATGTTCTTGACGGCCTTTCCCTTCGGCTTCTCCTTCATGGTCCTGCCGTCCATGAGGGCTATGCCTATCGCGAGTGGCCTCCCGTAGTCCTCCTCGACCACGAAGACGAAGTCGCCCTCACGGATGTTTTCGTCGGCGTCGGTTATGCCCGCGGCCATAACGTCTGCCCCCTTGAGGATGAAGGGAACGGCCCCCGCATCGACAACAACCCTTCTGGGCCACTTCCTTAAATCTTCTTCATTGGACAGCTCGTAGAGTGCTATGACCAGCGGGAAGACCAGCTCCTTTCGCCTTATGAAGAAAGGCTTCCCGTTGACGAGGAGGATCTCCGTCGTCCTGTCGAACTCCGCCACTTCAACACGGTCTTTTTTGTTGAGCATCTTCTCCGCTATCTCCTCGCCAAAGATCCCGGCCATCTCCCTCATGATGGCCTTGATCTCCTTCTTGCTTAGGGGGTGTTTGACCTTCAGCTCCATTCTCCCACCTCACCCTGCTGTCAGCTCATAGGGAAGTTCGCCCTCCTTGAGAAACAGCGCCACGTGGTATGCGCTTTTCAGGGCTCTGGCTGGGCTCTCGGCCCAGGTGACCACTATCATGTCCCCTTCCCCGGCCTCAAGGGCTTTGAGCCTTCTTTCAAGCTCCGGCATGGTCTCTTCCAGCGGTCTGCCGTCCTCTGGGAAGACGATTCTCCCGTCCCTGACGACGAGTATCATCGCTCCCCTCGCGTGAAACCTTATGGCCTCGTCACGGAGTTCAATGCTCTTGAACCTTCCCGGCTCTCTCACCCTGAGTGCGACGGCGGGCAACCCCTCGATATTACCGGTGGGAATCGCTCCCGAAAAGCTCTCCTCGACTTTTTTCAGGATTCTCTCGCCCTCCGCGCTTAACCTGTGCCCCCGCTGGGAGGACTCTATGAGCCCCAGGCGGGAAAGTCTCTTCAAAAGCGTCCTGACACTTCCCTCGCCGAGTTCAAGAACCTCGGATATCGTTTTCCTTCCAACTGGTTCGCGGAGCATGAAGAGAACCGCCACGATGTCCTCCGGGGTGAACTCCGGATAGGCCCCCCTCTTCCAGTTCATTCAGTTCCCTCCGGATAAAATTGGAGAAGGGGATTAAAAGGTTTGTTGGAGATGACCTCCTGGGCGGCGTAATCTTTTTGGGCATAACCTTTTTATTTTCCAGTTGAGTTACATATTCACCAGTGATGAACATGAAGGGCACATCCCTGCATGTCATTGTGCTGTCGATACTAGTAATCTTGGCCCTGGGTTGCATAGGGAGTCCCAGTCATTCTTCCATCCAAACGTCCAGCCCCTCTTCTTCCACGGAATCCCCCGCTCCACCGGCTGAGAACGTTTCACACTTGGGCCTCAACTGGAGCGATGTTTTCTTCAACGCCACGTTAAGCGTGGTCAAAAACGGGTCTATCAAAGTTAGTACACCTACTCCGGAGTCATCAACCTCACGTCGTTAAACGCGAACGTCCCTACGCTGGATTTACAATCCCGGCAACAGCAATCTGCTAGGTAACTGGCACTTCAAGCGTATCGTGGTGACCAATGGAACCGGGGTAAAAGTTTTCGAAGTGCCTCCCGCCCAATGGATGAGCGTGCCGGCCAAGGATAAAAGCGAACTGATCAAAAA
>WAMH01000026.1 GCA_015522395.1 Thermococcus sp.
TATGCCCGGCGCCTGGGTTCCCTTCTTGAGGACGAGCAGGGTCTCCATGAGCCCAAGCTCCTCGATCCTCTTGACGTCCCTGCCGTGGCCAGTCTGGATTAGGGCCTTCTCCACGTTCTCGCTCACCGTTCCGGCTATGAAGAGTTTGTCGTGCCCGTCTTCAAGCCAGCGCTTGATGCGCTTCAGCTGATCTTTACTGAAGGCAAGCTCCACCTCCCTCGCTCCGAACTCGACCCCCGTGACGGTGACCCCCACAGGCAGGTTGTCAACCCAGCCGAACTTGGATATAATCTCGCGAACGGGCATCTCGCCGAAGGTCTCCTTCAGGTAGTAGAGGGGCAGGAGAGCATCTTTAGGCCTAGGGCGGAAGATTCCAATGTCGACGTATACTCCATATCCGACCTTTCCAAGGTCGATGAACCTTCCGCGGTAATTCTTTCCCTCCTCAATGGCCTTGAGGCTGTAGGGAACCTCGCCGAACTCCTCGCGGACTAGGTTAGCGCTTATCTCTTCGTCTTCTCCCTTGAGCGAGACCTTGACCCAGTTTTTCTTGACCGCAGAGAGCTTCCACTCAACCTCAAGCTCTCCCAGAAGGGCCCTAAGCTTCCTGTCGAGCTTGTGAAAGCCGCTCCTGTCGCCATAAACTTTCTCCAGAATAACAACCTCTTTCATTCTCATCCTCCCCGAAGTTCGCTTCCATTCAAATCCATAGAACGCTCAGCTCGCTTCTTTTCCCTTCGATTTTGGCCTTCTGGAGGATTTCCTCGGCTTCTTCTTCAGGCCAAGCTCTATCTCCAGCTCCTCGATGCGCTTCTTCAGGTCCTCAACTACTTCCGTGTTGTCGTACTGCATTAGCATCTTCCCGCATATGGGGCACTGGAACTCGTACTCCATGGCCTCGTCGAAGGTGAGCTTTGGATGACCCTCCGTCCCGCACCAGTAGTAGATCTCGCTGGTTTCCTCCTCGAGCATCTCCTTGAGCTTCTTCAGCTCGGCCATCTTCCTGGCACGGAGTATCTCGGGGAGCCTCTTGGTCTCGAGGTGCCAGTAGTAGTAATACCAGCCGGTTTCCTTGTCCCTTATGCGCTTGAACTCCGCCAGTCCCTGATCGTAGAGCAGGTAGAGAACCTTTCGAACAGTGTTCACCCGTATTCCCGTCGTCTCGGCCAGTTCCTCGTCGGTAGCTTCCTTTTTCTTCTCGAGAGCCTTGATTACCTCGACGGCTTCTTCCCCACCAAGTTCCATGGCGAGGTCAAGGAGTTCCTTGTTCTTCCGTCTTGCCACCTTTCACGACCTCCAGGAGAATATTGAATACTCCGAGCAGAGCATCCCGTGACCATCCAATAACCAACTATGTGTGCCCGAGTATATATAGGTTTTTGTCAGAACGACAACCATAATGAACAGAAAAGAGCATTCAACCCGTGAAGTACTCGTTGAGGAGCTCCTTGGCGGACGGCTTGTAGAGTTCTAGAACCTCTATCTTCTCTATGACGTTCCCCTCGCGGAGCTGGAGCTTTACCTTGCCGCCGTAAACCTGGAGATCGTCCAGCATGCCGTAGATGGCATCCTCTGCTTCTAGTGGCGTCTTAAACTTCATTATGTACTCCTCACCCTCTGAGAGGATGAGCTTGACCCAGTACTCGTTCTTCCTTTTGAAAGGACGGGTGATCTTGGGCTTGAAGTTGTCGATTACAACCTCCAAGAGTGCCACCTCCGGTCTAATGAGTTTTGGGCCCTCTAAGACTTTTAGGGTCCGGATTTTTAAGGTTTCCTGCCCTTGGATTTATCGAACCCCTCGTATTTAAACGTTGTGAGACTCACCACTCCACGGGAGTTCCAAGCCCAGCTCTCTGGAGACCTCGATGACTTCACCGAGGGGTCTCACAGCGCTCCTAGCCCCAACCTTCTGAACCGTGAGATAAGCGAGCAACATGCCCATCCTTGCCGAATCCGCCAGAGACCAGCCGTTCAGGATCCCGTAGATAACGCCGGCATCAAAGGAATCTCCCGCACCGGTAGAATCAACAACTTTGGCGCTCAGGCCCCTTATTTCCTCCACGTTCCCTTTGCTGTCCCTTATCAGCGCCCCGCCGCCGTTCAGGGTTATGATGAGGTTTTTGGCTCTGGATAGCGACGGGTCGAGCGAGCCGAACTTCCTCCTGTATTCGTCCTCGTTCATCATCAGGTAATCGACCATGCCCTCTACCTCCTTTGAGAGTGGAGCTTCGCCTATGTCCAGCGATGTCGTGATCCCCTTCTCATTCGCGAACCTTACAACGGCCTCTATCGTTTCCACGGGATTTGAGGAGAGGTGCACGTGCCTTGCCCTTGAAAGGTAGTCGAAGTCCACCTCCTTGAAGAGGTTCGCGCCGGGGTACTTCACTATCCTCTTATCGTCGCCGTGGACCATCGCTATCGCAACCCCCGAGGGAGCGTCGACCCTCTTTATCCCGGAGGTGTCAACACCGATCCCCCCGAAGAACGCGAAGTGGGCATCCCCTATCTCATCCCTTCCGACGGCGCCTACGTAGCCGGTTTTCAGTCCAAAGTGCGCCAGCCAGGTTATCGTGTTCGCGGCCGCTCCGCCGAGTCCGAAGAAAGCCTCCCTTGCGTTCACCTTCTCGTGGAACTCGGGGAACCTCTCGAGGAGCATTATGATGTCGTAGTTGAGGTTGCCAATCCCCACCACGTCAAGCCTCTCCATCGGGACCACCCCATACCCCTCGAGCTTCGGGCTTAATAACCTTCCGAGGGGAAAGATTTAAATATCCATTTCTACACATTTATGTGTAAGAGGTGAACAAAAATGATGCTCGTACTCGAGGCCTACTTCAAGAATTACCCCGCGAGGAGAAAGGTGGCGGAGTTCCTCTTCGAGAACGGCCTGAGCGTTAAGAACGGCAAGATCTACCTGAGGGACGTTGAGATCCCGATAAGCGAGCTTGCCAGGATAATCGGCGTCAACAGGAAGATAGTCTACCACACCATCGATTACATAGAGAAGACATACCCTCTAAAGCTCATCTTCGAGAAGCTCAACCCACTGCCGAGCCTCATCGACGTGGCCCCGCTGATGGGCTGGGAGGTTCTTGAGATAGAGCTCGACAAGGGGAGATACCTAAAGGGCTTTTCTGACGTTTTAGAGCTCCTCCACGAGAACAACGTTCCTGTGATGGAGGTGTTCAGCAGGAACCTTAGAGAGGAGCCCACGAAACTCTACATCGTCATAGACGGAACGCTCCCCGTTGAGGTCTTCGTCCGCGTTAAGGAGATGGAGGGGTTCAAAAAGCTCATCCTCCACACTCCCGAGAAGGACAAGGAGAAACTGGTCTGCAACTACTGCGAGGTCAAGTACTGTCCCAAGAGGGCCCTCATCGAGAGGCTCTCTGCTACCCGGTGACCCTGAAGCCCTCCAGCCCCTCCGGCTCCTCCCATTTTACCTCGACCTTTGTGACCCTGGCCATGGGCGGCCCCTGATGAGCCCAGCCGATTAAGGTCTCAACCCTCTCCTCCTCCCCCTCGATTACGGCCTCAACGGTTCCGTCCGGGAGATTTCTCACCCAGCCGGCCAGACCGAGTTTTCTGGCTTCCCTCTGCATGCTCCATCGGAAGCCGACGCCCTGAACGCGACCGTGGATTCTGAGGTGTGCCCTCACCCTGTTCATGGCCCCTCCCTTCGGTAATTTCCCGCAACCGATTTAAGCTTATCCGTCAATTGAGGGATGGTGGTGAGTACATGGAGGCGATATTGGTTTACACAACTTTTCCGAACTGGGAAAGCGCAAAGAAGGTCGTTAAGGAGCTCCTCGAGCGGAAGCTTGCGGTCTGCGCAAACATGCGCGAGCACGAGGCGATGTACTGGTGGGACGGAGAGATAAGGGATGAGAAAGAAATAGGTGTCATCCTCAAGACCGAGGTGAGCAAGTGGAAGGAACTCAGAGACACGATAAGGGAGCTCCACCCCTACGAGATCCCGCTTATAGCGAGGATAGACCTCGACAAGCTCAACCGCGAGTACTCCGAGTGGATGGCACGGGTGCTCTTCGGATGATACGGAAGGTCAAGCCACAGATTCGCGTAGTAGGCTTCGACGACGGGACGTTCTCCTTTTCCTCCAAACTCGGGAGGGGGAAAACAGTCCTCATCGGCGTCGTCATGAAGGGTTCCCAAGAAGTGGTCGGCGTTCTCTCGCGCTGGATAACCGTGGACGGAAGAGATGCCACCGACGCGATGATCGACGCGGTTCTGAGCTCCCGCTTCAAGGACCTCCGCGTCATCCTCCTCAGGGGGGTAACCTACGGGGGCTTTAACATTGTGGACGTTGAGAGGATTTACAGGGAGACGGACCTTCCTGTTGTGGTTGTCGTCAGGAAAAAACCTGACCTAAAAGCCATGGAAAGCGCCCTGCGGAAGCACTTCCCGGATGCTGAAGAGCGCATTGAACTCCTCAGGGGGGCTCCACCGCTCTTTGAGATCCTTCCGGGGAAGCTCTACCTCCAGGCGGTTGGAGTTGATGAAAGAACCGCGGAGGAAATAGTCAGGGTAACCACTAAAACGGGCCTCATCCCCGAACCCCTCAGGCTGGCCCACATGATAGCCTCGGCTGTGATGACCGGCGAGAGCACGAGGGAGTAGGTTTATAAGCCCGCGGGAAAAGAGGGAAAGGACCGATGATGGCAACAGGGTAGCTACTGAACCGTACCGTGATGAAGCCGTTCCAGTCTGAGGTCTCATTCGCACGGCACTAACAAGACAGGGAGCTTTGAGTCCCTTATCACCCTCTCCGCTGTCGAACCGAGGAGCAGGTCCTTCAGAACGCTCCTGCCCTTCTTTCCGAGCACTATGAGCGTGGAGTTCTTGGCTATCGCGGTGCCTATTATAGCCTGGCTCGCCGTTCCTACCATCACCTCAGTCTCGAACTTCTCACTGAGGCCCTTCGCTGACTTCTTAAGGTTCTCCTTGGCGAGGGCTATGTTGTGCTCCAGTTCCTCCATCCTGCCGTAGTCAACGGAGTGGAGGAGTACCCCTCTCTCCACCAGCCCCTCGAACTTCCTGACCGTCTGGATGACCTTTATCGAACACCTAGAGAAGTCCAGCGCAACGAGCGGCCGCCTGAATACCTCGGAGCACTCCTTCGATGGAACGAACTTATCGCCTTCCTTGATGTATTTCAGGAGCAGAACGGGCCGCTTGGTGGCCCTTGCAAGGTTTGATGCCGTGCTACCAACGAACATGAGACGCCAGATGTTCTCCCCGACGCTGGGTATGACTATGAGCTCAACGTTGCCCTCCTCCGCCGCGGATGCTATCTCAACGGAGGGAATGCCTATTATCACCTTCGTGACAACCTTCGCACCGGTTTTTTTGAGTTCCTCCCCGAGCCGGCGAAGCTTCTCCCTGTAAACCTCCTCGAGTTCGAATGCCTCGAACTCGGCAACCGTGACATCTATGACGTGAACGAGGTATATCTCCTCAACGCCGGCCTCGACGAGCTCAGGAAGGCAGTGCCTCATAGCGTGGAGGGAAACCTCCGAAAAGTCCGTGGGGTAGAGCACTCTCCTGAACATGTTTCCCACCGGACGCATTTGGGACGCAAACTATATATGGGTTTTCCGGAAAAGGTGCCCGGTTGGTGCCGTCATGGGGAGGATCGTTCTGAAGGCCGTTGATGTGTACAAGAGTTACAGGATGGGCAAGGTAACGGTGTCGGCCCTGAGGGGAACCAACCTAGAGGTCAGGGAGGGCGAGTTCGTCAGCATAATCGGACCCAGCGGGAGCGGAAAGACGACGCTGCTCAACATACTCGGTCTTCTCGACGTCCCCGATTCCGGGGAGCTCTACATCGACGGCACCCCCGTGATGGGACTTGACGACGACGAGCTTTCCGAGATGAGGCTGAGAAAGATAGGCTTCGTGTTCCAGCAGTACAACCTCATACCCATCCTGACGTCACTCGAGAACGTCGAGGTGCCGATGATACTGGGGAAGGTCCCAAGGAGGGAGAGGATCGAGAGGGCTATGAAGCTCCTGAAGATGGTCGGCGTTCCCCACATGGCCGGGTACAAGCCAACGGAGATGAGCGGCGGCCAGCAGCAGCGCGTTGCCATAGCCAGGGCCCTGGCGAACGACCCGAAGATAATCCTCGCCGACGAGCCCACGGGTAACCTCGACACGAAGTCCTCAGAGGCCATTGTGAACCTCATGCGAAGCCTCAACCGGGAGCACGAAACCACCTTTGTAGTGGTAACACACGACATGGACGTCGCTAGGAAGGCCGATAGGATTTTGAGGATAAGGGATGGAAAGCTCTACGAGGTGAAGGAACTTTGAAAAAGATGCTCGTTTTCCTCCTGCTCATCGTTCTCATCTCGCCCCCGATGGCGGGTGCCAGCGCCGAGCCCTCCTTCCTGAAGACGTTTCAGGGCTCTTTGGGCCTCGGCGAGTCTATAATAGTCGGAAATTACACGCTCACCGTGATAAACTTCCTCTACAACGCCCAGAGCTGGCCCGTAGTTCTCTTCAGGCTGAGGGACAACAGGAACTTCACATCGGTTACATTCTCACTCTCCGAGGGTCAGGGCTACACCTACGGGGACGTCAGGGTGGACCTCGACTACGTTTCGGATGCGGACTCAAAGAATCCAAGGGCCCTCATCTCGGTGTACTCCAAACCGGCCACGGTCTTCTACGGAACGGCCCACGCCAACAGCACCTTCATCTACGGCCCGCTTCAGCTCTCCGTCCTCGGCTTCGATAACGGGACGGTCTTCATGCGCTACTACCGCGAGGGCTTTACCGACTACGCGTACTTCGGGGTCGGCGGCCACTACTGGCACGGCGCCGACGTCATCGTTTACAACGTCACGAACTCGAGCGCAAGGATGAAGATACTCGTTCCAAAGTACCTGCGCTACTCCATCGTTCAGGGGACGGTGATCGTTATCGACAACGTGAGCTTCTCCAAGGTCGAGGTGGGGGCACCTTTCCAGCTGAACGTAACGGTTTCCGACATAGGGGACACGAGCGCGCGCTACGTAAAGGTTTACCTCTACTCAAAGCCCCGCCTTCAGGAGGAGAGCGGCGAGAAAACGCTCCTCCCAACGGTCACGATACCCACAGTGAGCCAGGAACTTCCCTTCGCGTCCTACATGCAGGGGCCAGTGGGGTACACCGGACCCCTGCCGCCGGGGGGCATTAAGACACTGCACTTCACGCTCATAACCTCAAAGGCCCTGAAACCGGACGTTTACCCGCTCTACATCGAGGTTGAGTACTGTGATGAGAACGGAGTGGTTAAGAAGGAAGAGTTCCAGGTCGGAATACCCGTTAACAACGACCGGAGCCCCAAGGTGAGCATAACGGACTTCAGAACCGATCCCAACCCCGTCCCACCGGGATCCAACTTCACGGTGGTTGTGAAGGTCACCAACACCGGAAACGCCCCGGCGATGCACGTCAGGGTCCAGCTGATGGGTTCCAAGCCCACTGAGGAAAAGCAGACCTACCAGCTCTTCCCGACTGGCGGAGGAAACAACCAGGAAGTTGACCTATATCCCGTCGGCAGACAGAGCGGCCTGTACTTCAACGAGGTAGGGGTCAACCAGACCGTCAGCGGGGAGCTCACCTTCGCGGTCAAGGACGTTTCAAGCAACGTTTACCCGCTCTACGCCGTGATAACCTACGAGGACGAGAACGGCGTCACCTACAAGGAGCAGGTCACCTTTGGCGTTCGCGTCATGGGAAGACCGAGGCTGAAGGTCTACGTCGGGAACGTGTGGGTGAGCAACGGTAGGTACAACTTCGAGGTGGACGTGGCCAACGACGGAAAGGCCGCCGCCAGGGGGGTTACGGTGGAGGTCAGCTCGAGGGAGCTGAGCCTCTTCCCACTGGGCGAGAAGTACGTTGGCAGCGTTGAATCCCTTGACTACGACAGCGCGAACTTCATGATCCTGAACGGGACCCTCAAGGCGGGAACATATCCCGTGAACGTCAGGGTGACATACCTGGCCGACAACGGCAGCTTCGTGAGCTTCAACAAGACAATAACCGTCCAGATACCGGCGAACCTCAAAAGCAGGGGGCGTTACGAGTATTACTACGTAGGGGCAATTGCGCTGATCCTGCTCTTCATACTGCTCTGGAGGGCGAGACGTGGATAGAGAGGTCCTCAAGATAGCCTTCAGGAACCTGCACAGAAGGAAGGTAAGAACGCTCTTCACGATGCTGGGCATAATAATAGCCATAGCATCGATAACAGCCCTCGTGTCCATAGCGGAGGGCTTCCAGATATCGATAGCCCAGACCCTTCAGAGCACGAGCAACGTAATCATAGTTCTCCCGGGGATGGGGGCATCTATCTGGACGATAGGCACCAGCACGCTCGATCAGGACGTCGTCGGGAGGATAGCCCACATAAACCACGTCGAGGCGGTGAACCCCGTTCTCCTCAAGTTCACGGAGATGGAGTACCGCGGGTGGAGGATACCGGTTACCGTCATGGGGGTCGTTCCAAGGGACGCCCAGAAGTTCTACGCCCTCACCGGCCCTCCGATGCAGAGGGGACAGTTCATGCCGCAGGGTTCACTCTCAAAGGCGGTCCTTGGTTATTCGATCGCCAATGGGAAGATACACAATGCCAGGGGGGGCTACCTGAACTGGGAGATACTCCCCGGCCAGACGATAGAGGTGTTCGACGCCAACGGAAACCCCTGGGAGTTCAAGGTATCCGGGAACTTCCAGGAGAGCGGTCAGAGCTTCATAGGTGGCTTCATAGACACGAGCGTGTTCGTTCCGCTCGGAACCCTCCAGAAGATGTACAACGAGCCGGGAAAGGTAAGTTTCATCGAGATATGGGTGGACGACGTTAACTTCGTGAACTACGTTAAGGAAAGGGTCTCGAAGCTCCTGCCAACCGCAACCGTGATAACCGAGCGCCAGGGAATCAAGACGGTCTTCCAGATCGAGGAAATGCTCAACAACCTCCTGATAGGTATAGGGAGCATAGCCCTGCTCGTCGGGGCGCTTGGGGTTGTTAACACCCTCCTCACATCGGTAATGGAGCGAACGAGGGAGATAGGAACTTATAGGGCACTGGGGGCGAAGAAGAGGTTCATACTCGAGATGATACTCCTAGAGGGGCTCATGCTGACCATCATCGGGGGGATTATAGGCTTCATCTCGGGGATCTTTATGGCGGACGTCGTGGTGGAGCTCCTGAGGCAGAGAACCTCAGGACTTCCGAACCCGGTGGTGGATCTCAGGGTGGTCGCCGTCGCCTTCGGAGTCACCCTTCTGATAGGCATCCTGGCGAGCGTTTATCCCGCGAAGAAGGCCGCGGAGCTGAGGCCGGCCGAGGCCATAAGGCACGTGGAGTGAAAAGGGTTATAACGGCCAGACCCAAGTTTGAGCGGTGATAGCCATGGTTAAGAGGGTTCACATCTTCGACTGGCATAAGGAGCACGCGAAGAAGGTTGAGGAGTTCGCCGGTTGGGAAATGCCCATCTGGTACTCGGGCATAAAGGAGGAGCACCTGGCGGTTAGAAACGGGGTTGGAATCTTCGACGTCTCCCACATGGGCGAGTTCATATTCCGCGGTAAAGATGCCCTGGAGTTCCTCCAGTATGTAACTACCAACGACATAAGCAAACCGCCCGCGATAAGCGGGACTTATACGCTCGTTCTCAACGAGCGCGGCGCCGTAAAGGACGAGACTTTGGTCTTCAATATGGGGAACGACACCTACATGATGGTGTGTGACAGCGATGCATTCGAGAAGCTCGAGGCCTGGTTCAATGCAATAAAGCGCGGGATAGAGAAGTTTGGAGAGCTCGACCTCGAGATTGAGAACAAGACCTACGACATGACGATGTTCTCGATACAGGGACCTAAGGCGAGAGACCTTGCGAAGAACCTTTTCGGAATAGACATAAACGACCTCTGGTGGTTCCAGGCGAAGGAAGTTGAGCTCGACGGGATAAAGATGCTCCTCTCGAGGAGCGGCTACACCGGCGAGAACGGCTGGGAGATATACTTCGAGGACTCCAACCCGTACCACCCGGACGAGGGCAAGCGCGGAAAGCCGGAGAAGGCCCTCTACGTCTGGGAGAGAATCCTTGAGGAGGGTGAAAAGTACGGCATAAAGCCGGCCGGACTCGGAGCTCGCGACACCCTCAGGCTTGAAGCTGGTTATACGCTCTACGGCAACGAGACAAAGGAGCTCCAGCTTCTCAGTACAGATATAGACGAGGTTACGCCCCTCCAGGCAAACCTCGACTTCGCCATATTCTGGGACAAGGAGTTCATAGGTAAAGAGGCCCTCCTCAAGCAGAGGGAGAGGGGTCTTCCGAGCAAGATGGTTCACTTCAAGATGGCCGAGAAGGGCATTCCGAGGGAGGGCTACCGCGTTCTTGCCAACGGTGAGCCCATTGGTGAGGTCACGAGCGGAACTCTCTCACCTCTCCTTGGAACGGGAATCGGAATAGCCTTCGTGAAGCCCGAATATGCGAAGCCCGGCGTCGAGCTGGAGATAGAGATAAGGGGCAAGGCAAAGAAGGCGGTAACCGTTGCTCCGCCCTTCTACGACCCCAAGAAGTATGGGGCCTTCAGGGAGGAGTGAATTCTTAAACCTCTCTCCTTTCTTTACCCCATGCCCCTAAAAGCAACCCTTCACTTCTCCCTGCGCTACATGAGCCCCTCCAGTTGCCTTCTGAACTTCAGACCACGCTCATCGTGTTCGGCATTTCCACAATCGAATCCACTCTGAGAAAGGGATCAACTGCCGGCCAGCTGATCTGTGTTTCATACCCACCGTGTTGGAGAGAGGAAAGCAACCCGCGATCCTCCCGGTTCGACAATAATGGCCTCGGCCTGTCCCGGATGAGAATGAAAAGTAAAACTTTTAAAGTTAGTGGGGCTCCTATATTACGGGCTTAACGCGGTGGTAGTCTAGCCTGGTCTAGGACACCGGCCTCCCAAGCCGGTAACCCGGGTTCGAATCCCGGCCACCGCACCATTCTAACAAACTTCGCGCAGGCGGGGTTTAATCAAGGTTCGTGATTTTAGTGCTGTGCATTCCGTCTGAATCCCTAGAAAAGGTGTCAGGGGATCATTAACTTTTGCGAAGACAGGGTTCATAGGGGAAAGCATCTTCCAGAATCTCCAGCACTACCCAGTCTCCTCAAGCGTCTGGCACACAAAGAAGTGCTAAGTTTTCCGATTTCCTGGCCACTATCAACCTCACCACTCCGGTGTAGTGGCTCTCCTCGTGTTCGATCTCAAAGTACCTTTTCACAAGCTTATGGGTCTCCCTCAGCGGGTCGTCGTCGAGAAGAGGCTTGAGGAGGAGCTTCATCAGCCAGAGGAAGAGGTAGTTGATAAGCCTTGAGTCGCTTCTCGTGTGCTCGAGGAAGATAACCCTCCCGCCGGGTTTCAGAACGCGTCTTATCTCCCTCATACCCTTCTCGGGATGGGGAACGGTGCAGAAGACGAAGGAAGAAACAACGGTGTCAAAGCTCCCATCCGGGAAGGGAAGCCTCTCGACGTCGGCCTCTCTGAAGCACGCGTTGAGACCAAGTTCCTGGGCTTTTTTCCCGGCGATTTCAAGTGCCCCAGGAACGGCATCGATTCCGCAGAGTTCCACATCCCTTGGGTAGTATTTGAGGGTCTTGCCAACCCCCACGCCGACCTCAAGGACTCTCTTCCCCTCGATGAACGAGATGGCCTTCCTCCGGAGCGGGCAGAAGTACCTGTCGAGGGGTCTATCTAATGTCTCGTAGTGCTCGGCGATCCTCGCGTACTTCTCGCGGAACGACATATAGCGCGGTGGCAACAGGCTTTTAAAAACCTCACCCAAAGCCCAGCGGTGATGCTCATGCCCTACCTGATAATCGAGCACCTTGAGGATGTAAGCGACTGGCTCTGGCTGGAGTACAGCCACGTGGCCGAGTGGTGGGGAGATAGGCTTATTTTCACGAACGTTCTGCCAGAGGAAAGGGAGAGGCTCGCGAAGCTCGGGAGCGTCATAGGCGAGAGCGTCACGCGCTTTCCCTTCGACCGCTCGAAGATGATAGTCCTCGACCTCCAGCCGGAGGAGGAGCTCAAGCCCGAGGACATCGAGGAGGACACGATAATAGTCGTCGGTGGAATCCTCGGCGACGCCATTCCAAGGGGCAGAACCAGGGAGTTCATAACGTCGAGGATGGAGGGTGTTAAGGCCAGGCACATTGGAAAGCCCCAGTACTCGATAGACGGAGCGAGTATAGTGGCGAAACTCATAGCGGACGGAAAAAGGCTGGAGGAAATCGAGTACGAGGAGAACCCAACGATCAAGCTCGACGAGTTCAGCGAGATAACGCTCCACTACGCTGTACCGAAGCTGGACGGGAAGCTTCTGCTCACGCCCGGCCTAATAGAGCTTCAGAAGAGGGAGCTTGGCTACACCGATGCCGATGAGGAGATAAACGACGAGGAGCTGGTGGAGTTCTTCGAGGGGAAGGGGGAGATTTAGGGCCTAACCATTAGAACAACCCCATTCTTTTTGAAAACCGTGTGGTAGTGGCCGAGGTCAGCCTTAGCGCGGGCCAGCCTTCTAAGCGCCCGCCGGCCGTGGTACGTTCCCAGGTTAACAACTATCACCCCCGGCTCGATACCCTTGGGGTAGAGGTAAACGTCCGTCCGGGTGGCCATCGCCGGATAGAACTCCGGCTGGGTGTAAATCGGGCCTCTGAGACCCATGGCAAGCTTAATGGCCTCCCAGGATGCACTTTTTCCGGGTAGAGGAGAGAGCACCGAGGGATAGATGAGGGGGTCGGGTTCAGTTGGGGGCTTCACAGTCAGGGGCATCGTAGCGACACTCACCAGGAGTCCCGAGACGATAAGCGGGACCGAAACACGCCTCCAATCAACC
>WAMH01000027.1 GCA_015522395.1 Thermococcus sp.
AAATTTCGGCTCCCCCTGCTTTGAGCGTCAGAAGGAGGAAGGCCGTCTTCATCTCGAGGTGGAGTGTCGTGGCTATTTTAATCCCCTTGAAGGGCTTCTTTTCCTCGAAGTCTTTCCTTATGCTCTGGAGAACCGGCATGAAGCGCGAGACCCAGTCTATCTTTTTCTCCCCGCTCGGAGCGAGGTTTATGTCCTTAACACAGTAGTCCTTCGTGCAGTCCATACCATCACCGTGGGAACTTCGGCCGAAATCTTAAAAGTCCTCCGAAAGGCTTTTGAGTTAGGGTGGCCTAACCGTTGCTATGGCGAAGGTGGACTACCCCTGCGTCAAGAGGGTAACGAAGGGCCTCTACAAGATAAAACCCGGCAGGTATTCCGCCTTCTCGTATCTGATAACCGACGAGGTCAACGTGCTCATCGACACCGGCCTCATGAGCGACTACCCGAGGCTTGAGGAGGGCCTCTTCGAGCTTGGACTGGGGCCGGAGGATATAGACATCGTTCTAAACACCCACGAGCACTGCGACCACGTGGGCGGAAACCTCTACCTCCAGGAAAGCTCGCTCATAGGGGCATACAAGTACTCCGCCGTCAAGATACTCTACGGCGACGACGAGGTTATGAGGTGCCGCCATCACGGCGAGCCTTTTCCCGGAAGCAGGGTTCACCTCTGGCTCAACAACGCCGACATAATCAACGCAGGCTCGTGGATGCTCAAGGTCATCCACACGCCGGGCCACACCTCTGGAAGCATGTGCCTCTACGAGCCGAGGCGGAGGATACTCTTCTCCGGGGACACACTCTTCGCCAACGGCACCGCCTCCAACATCTACGACTCTGGAAGTTTGGGCGAGTACTTCAACTCGCTCCGCCTGCTTAAAACGCTCAAGGTGGACCTCCTCCTGCCCGGCCACGGCTGGGAGTCGAGAAACGTTGAGCGCGACATCGAGCTTACCATAGAGAAGGTAATCCAGCGCTTTCCAAACCGAAAGTATCTCCTCCGCCTCCTCGGGGAGAAGGACAAGGTTTATATGGATGAAGAGCGCTCATAGCACGGTGGGCACATGATAATCGACCTCTCCATCCCGATATCGGAGGAGACCCCCGTTTACCCCGACGATCCGCCGGTGAACGTGAGGCTCTGGGCGGTCATAGACAGGGACGGCTACTACATGAACGTCCTGAAGATGGGCGAGCACACCGGAACGCACGTCGATGCACCGGCCCACTTCATACCCGGCGGAAAGACGGTCGACGAGCTTCCGCTCGAGAACTTCATCGGCGAAGGCCTCGTTCTTGACGTTCGCGGCGGCGAAGGGGAAATCAAGCTCGACGAGATTCCCGATTCCGGCTACTTTGATAGGGTTGTCCTGTTCCTCACCGGTGGAAGGGAGCTTTCTCCCGAGGTTGCGCTCTTCCTCGTTGCCGAGGGCGCAAAAGCCGTGGGAACGGATTCGATGAGCATCGGTGACGAGGCCGTTCACAAGATACTGCTGAGCGCTGAAGTGCCCGTTTTTGAAAACCTCGCCGGCCTTGAGGCCCTCCTTGGTAGAGAGTTCACGTTCATAGCCCTCCCGCTGAAGATAGAGGGCGGCTCCGGAAGCCCGGTGAGGGCCGTTGCAATACTTCACTCCGAGGAGTGATGCTTTCTCCGCTCCTTCTGCTCCCTCAGATAGGGATAGCGCATTATGTGGCCGCAGTTGAGGCACTTTATCACCACGTGGGGGTAGGGCCTGCTCCTGAGCCTAACCTGTGCGTTCTTCCCAGGAACAAGGAAGGAGTGGCACTTTTTACAGTAGCGACGCTTCCACTTCCTCGGAAGTCTTATCTTCGCTTTCTGCTTAACCGCGAGCGCTATCTCGACGTAGCGGTTGGCGAGGCTCTCATCGTAGGGATGAACGCGCTCGGCTAACGTGAAGAGCGTCTCCACTCTCTCCCTTGCTATTCTCTTCTTCTCCCTCTGCTCCTTCTGCCTTATGAACCTCTTCTTCGGCATTTTACCACCCGATTATCTTCAGCCTCCCCGGGAAAGGCTCGTAGACGTAGCCGGTTGCTATGAACTTCTCCACGACCTCAAGGGCGCTCCTCTCGGAGAAGCCCTCCCGCAGAAGCTCGCGGATGAACGCTTCCTTCGACACCTCCCCGGAGCGGCTTATTGAGGCGAGGTCGTTGAGAACCTCCAAGGCCCTCCTCGCTTTGAGGCTTCCGGGTATGTACATTCTGTACTCCTTTAAAAGCCTCATCATCTCCTTCGGGTGATCCCTGAGAACCACCGTCCATTCGTTCACGAGGGTGTCGTTTATCCGCCTGACCTCCCTTGCCGCTCTTTTGGTCGCCCGGCCCTTGAAGCGCACTATCGAGCCAAAGAGCCTCCTCCCGAGTTCCGCGCGGAGCTTTATGCTCATCGGGCCGCTTGGGGCTGTCAAAGCGCGGAACTCCTCGCCGTAGTCGTTTCTGCTCTCACGGAGCCACCGCAGGAACTCCTCTTCCATGGGCCTCGTTCTCCTCCCGTCTAAGGCTGAGTATCTGTCCCTGTTCATGAAAATCGTCACTAAGAGGTTTGGAATGAGCTGAAAGAACTCCCTCTGCGCTTCAAAGTACGGCCTCTCTTCCGAGGAGACGAGAACAAACGGAGTCTCCGACAGTCTCGCCATCCTGTCGAGGGGACTCGCCTCGACGTTCTTGGGGAGGAACCCTATCGCTCTCTTTGCGTTCAGGGCCTTGAGCGCCCACTTGGCCGGGTTTACGAGTCCCCTCTTGGTCGGCGGGGTGTAGTAGCGGATGTCGCTTCCGTTGGGGTCTGAAAAGCGGAAGTTAAGCCCCAAGAGCGGATCGTCTGCCTCGATGAGCCTTTCCCTCCTGAGCTGAACCTCTCTTGGTAGGGCAGAGTGGAGGCTTTTGAGAACGTTCCAGAGGGCCAAAACCTCTGACTCGTCCTTGTAGCGCAGGGCAAGAAACTCGAAACCCTCTCCCCAGCTCTCCCCGGGTATGTAGGGGACGCCGTGGAGCGAATAGAGGAGGACGTTCCTCATCTCGTCGCGGAGGTAAACGCTTCCCTCGAACAAGTCCCTTATCTCCCCCTGGCTCAGGGCGAACTCGCGGTAATCCTTCCAGT
>WAMH01000028.1 GCA_015522395.1 Thermococcus sp.
CTCGCGAAGCGCGTCGCGCAGTAGGTGCAGGCGTTGAGGCAGCCCTCGCTTATGGGAACCACGAAGACAACGCCGGACTTCCAGAGGCGGGGGAGTTCGAGCTTGTCTAAGTTTCTCTCGCGCCAGTCCTCAACGCTGACGAGCTTTCCCCCTTTTTCTGCAACGTCGATTGCTTCGGCAATCCGGTCTATACTCTTAACACCGAGCATCCCGGAGACGCGCTTGTCTATAACTCCAGGATTAACGTGAACGAGACAGCCGGTAGCGATGACCTTCTTCCCTGAATTTATAAGCTCCCGTATTCTGCGGGCCATCTTGTGCTCCGTTGGGTCCTTGACGGCGCAGGTGTTTACAACAACGTAGTCCGCGCTCTCCGGTGTCTCTGCTAATTCATAGCCCGCCCTAAGCAGGATCGCTTCCATAATCTCGCCGTCTGCCCTGTTGCGCGTGCACCCGTAGCTCTCGACGTAAACCCTTACCATCGGAGCGGGCTGATGGGAGGGGTTTAAAAATGGTGCGGTGCAGTTCTGGGAACTGCAGGGAATCAATAAGAACGTGCAAATCAGAGGTATAAGAACAGAGGGAAGGGAAGGAAATCAGATAACTTCCGCGAAAGCGAACTTCCTCTTGACAGAGTTGATAACGATCTCGACCTCGTCGCCGACCTGGGTGTTCGGGACGAAGATAACGAAGCCCTTAATCTTGGCGATGCCGTCACCGCCCTTACCAAGGCTCTCAATCCTAACTCTGTACCTTTCTCCAACCTTAACCGGGGCTTCGTAGCCTCCAAATCCATCTCCATACATATCCAACACCAACTTTCCAACTTTCAGGGCTCTCCGGAAAGACTCCGAGAAGAGTCCCGTTGTGGAGTCGGACAAGGAGTATATAAAGGTTTGGGTGGTCCCTCAGAAGCGGGATCTAAAAAAGATGGTACTGGGTTTTCTTGCAGAATGTAGGGTTCTAAACCTTTAGTTCAGAAAATGCTTTTATCCTGCTTTTTGAACCCAAAAATGGAGCGAGAAGGAGGTGAAAGTTTGGGGGAGGTGACCCTCAACCGGGTGCACAGAATAGCCGGAGAGGCGAAACTCATACTTTACGAGGAAGATGGAACCGTTCGGGATGCTATGTTTATGGCTACTGCCCCCGTCAGGGGCTTTGAGAGGATGGTTGTTGGAAAAAACCCGTTATTTGCCGTTGAGGCCGTTATGAGAATCTGCGGTCTCTGTCACGCATCTCACGGCATAGCGGCCGTGGAAGCTGTAGAGCACGCGATAGGGGTATTCCCGCCAAGGAACGGCCTTTTGATGAGGGAGGCTCTAGGACTTATAAACAGGGCTCAGAGTCACGCCCTTCAGTTCCTCATGATTGCAGGAGACCTGATACAAGAGGGGAAACGAAACGAAGTATTCTTGAAGCTCATGGAATTTCACTCGAAGGTGAGTGACTACCTGCTAAAACTTGGGGGAGCGGCAACCCATCCGCCGAACCTGACTGTTGGGGGAATGCTCCGGGTTCCCAAGCAGAGCGTCTTCAACAACCTGAAGGGAGAATTTCCAAACCTCGTAAAAAGCTGGGAAGGGCTAAAAGAAATACTTCTAGATGAGGACGTCCAGACTGGGGTAACGGAGGAGCTAAGGGGAGTTAAAAGGGAGATGCCGTACCTGGCGAGCAGTCTCTTCTACGGTGACCGATACAACATAAGAACCGAAGAAGTTGAGACGATGCCCTACTACGAGTTCAGAAGGGAAAAGTCAGCTGTGGAATCAACGACACTGGTAGCTTTCTACAAAGGGAAGAAAGTTGAGACCGGTCCCAGAGCCAGGATGAAGACCTACCGCGGGTTTAGGGATAGCTCGCTCTATGGAATCCACCTCGCAAGGGTTCAGGACACGGAGCTGTCAATCCTCCGGCTTGGAGAAATCCTCGACGGGATCGACATGAACGAGAGTTTCAGGGTTAAGAACATAGCCTTTGGCCCCGGCAGGGGAGTGGGTGTTTACGAGGCACCTCGGGGAACGCTGGTACACTACCTTGAGCTCGGGGAGGAGGGGCGCGTTCTGAATTCAAGGATAGTGGTACCAACGATGTTCAACATCCCCGCAATGGAGGAGATGGCAAAGGGACTGAGCGTTAAGGCGGCCGAGACTGTCATACGCCTCTACGACCCCTGCATACCCTGCGCAACCCACGTGGTTAAGCTGGGGTGAGGATCGTGGAGAAACTCAGGGTTCTACACGTTGATGTGGGAGGGTGTGAGGGCTGCAGCGTGAGCATCATGAGAGCCTATCCCCGACTCATGGAGAGAATAGACCTAGACATCTCCTACTTACGCAACGGAGATCCCAAGCACGATAGGTATGACGTGGCCCTGATAACCGGTGGGGTCTGCATGAACGAGCCTCGGATCGCAGAGGAGCTTAGGGAGGTAAGAGAGAAAGCCGGAGTGATCGTTGCCTTTGGTTCATGTTCAGCTCTGGGAGGGATACTCCGTTTCTGCAGGGGTGGGCAGACACCAAGACCTGATCACAGGAATTTCCAGCCCATAAACAGTGTGATTTACGTGGACTACTCCATTCCAGGCTGCCCGCCGACACCTCAGATGCTCCAATCATTCTTCAGGTATTTTATGGAGGGGAAAGAGACGAGACTGAGGCTCTTCAGGGTTACTGCGGGCGTCAAGAAGCTCAGCGGGTTCGACCTCATCGACGACGTCGTCTTAACCGGTCTATGCGTAGGCTGCGGCGCCTGTGAGCTCTCCTGTCCAACTTGTGCAATCAAACTCGTGGACAAGAGACCAACCCTGATTCCCGAGAGATGCATAAGGTGCGGGACCTGCTACGTCCGTTGCCCCCGCGCCAGCCAGATCCTTCTGGGGGGTGTTAAAAAATGACACTTCCCGGAGAGAACCTCCTTGGTCAGATCAGGGGGGTTTACCTCAGCAGGGCCACCGACGGAGATATACTGAGGAGGAAGGTTGCGAGCGGGGGCGCGGTGACGGCAATGCTTCTCTACGCCCTTGAGAAAAATTTGGTGGACGGCGTGGTAGCAGCCAAGAGAACGAGGGGTCTCGCGGGGGAACCGGTGGTAGCAAGAACGAGGGAGGAGCTCCTCGAAACCGCCGGGAACAGCTGGAACATTGTTCCCTTTGAGGAGATGATCAAAGCGAGGATAGAAGAGGAAGGCCTGAAGAGGGTCGCGGTGGTTTGCCTTCCATGCCAGGCCCAGCTATTCGGCCAGATGAGGGAGTTCCCGCTACTCGAAGCGGATCTCAGTTGCAGAGTTAGGTACGTTGTCAGCCTCTTCTGCAGGGGGATCTTCGTCTTCGGGGCCTTCATCAACCACCTTCAGATCAGGTACGGGATCAGGGGGGAAGAGATAACCAACGTTCGTCTGGGAGAGGGCCACCTCATTATCCAGAGGGGGAGGGAAGAACTGGTAATACCCCTGAGAGAAGTCTTTCCCTACCTCCAAACGGGCTGCTTAATCTGCTCCGATTACACGGGTGTCTGGAGTGATGTCTCAGCCGGGTCCGTCGAAAGAGAGCCGGGTTGGACCTTGCTCATCACAAGGAATAGGCGAGGAGAAAAGCTCGTGAGGGGAGCCGAAAGAGAAGGTTATCTAGAGCTCCGCGACGGCTTTCATGTGCTTGAAGATGTTCTAAGAGGGGCGAAGAATAAGCTCGAGAGAGCCAGGGAAAATATGAAGCGGCTCCTCTGAAGCCCCTGCATAAATGGCGTCTAAAAACATAAGCAGGGAAAAAGCTTTATTCAGGCTGTTCTCTGCAATTTAAACCTTTGGTTAAAAACCAAGCTGTTAAAAAACCGTTTTAAGTGAAATCACCCTTATAAAACCCGAAAATAAAATCCGAGCACCGGTGATAATCGGATGCTAGCTAACGGAAGGAGGAAGGTAATATGCCGACGTTTCCGATTCCATTTGCCGTCTTTGGATATGGAACCGCCGCATTAACCTACGGACTGTATCTACTGTGTGGTTTCCCGAAAGCGAGGAACGAGGAGGAACAAGTGAAGATAAAGAGAGGTCTGATAGCCAATGGCTTTGCCTTCGGAGGCATCGTCCAGTTCACCGCGGGTTTGGTGCTGTTTGTATTCTACAACGACATCGTTGACGCAACGACCGCGGCGGTTTTTGGGGTGCTCTGGACCGCGATATGGCTCAACGAGTACTTTGATGCAGATCCACGGACGCTGACATTCCTTGACATAGCCATTATAGTGTACACAACGTTCGCGGGCTCATGGGCCCTGATGCTGGGTCACAGTGTAGTTGCGTTCCTGCTCTGGAGCATAACAGCCCTCAATGTGTCGCTTGTCTTCACGCACTCAATGGGCAGGGCAACAAGACTAAAGCAGCACGCCACACAGCTGGGTCATCCACTACCGTTCTAATCATTGAACGTTGGAGGGGGTTTCAGTGGAAAAAAATCTCATAGTCTGCCCCTACTGTGGGGTTGGGTGCAGGCTGTACATCGAAAAAACTCCCGAGGGTTACAGGCTGGATTACGCTAACGATATACCGGGCATTCCGAACGAGAACGGAAGCCTCTGCCCGAAGGGGAACGCCGTTCTCGATTTGCTCTCAAAGGACAGGTTGAAAAAACCTCTCAAGGCAAAGGAAGAGGGAAAGTTCGTCGAGGTAAGCTGGAGCGATGCTATTAAAGAGGTCGCCGAGAGA
>WAMH01000029.1 GCA_015522395.1 Thermococcus sp.
GAGTTCTACCTTGAAGGTGAGGACCATACATTTGCCAACCTGCTCAACGAGGTGCTTCACGAGAACGAGCACGTAACCTTCGCCGGCTACACCATTGAGCACCCCGTCCTTATGGCCAGGAAACCGAGGTTCCGCGTCGTCACCGACGGCAAGGTAACCCCCGAGGAGGCACTTGAGGAAGCGGCCCAGAAGATATTCGACAGGTCTAGGGCCGTTCTCGAGGCGTGGAAGGCCGCCCTGGAGAAGTGATCCTGTTTTCGGGCGTGGTGTCCTTGAGGTACTGCAGGGACTTCACCGACAAAGGCCTAGCGAAGCTGGGTGACTCTCTCGTTAACTTTGCGTTTTCCCTCGCCCTGAGCGAATACCTGGGAGAACCCACCGGTGAGAGGGTTCCGAACGCCTCACTGGCTATGGCCCTCGAACTGGCAGGGCTCAGGGGCATTGTCCCCCCCAGAACGGACAAGCACGGGAAGGGCGATATAGCGGAGGCCCTCTTTGCGTATGCATGGCTCGAAGGGGAGATGACGGTTGAAGAGGCCGTTGCAATCCTGAAGAAGAACCTCACGGAGGATGTTACACATTTCTCAAGGAAAAAAGAGGCCGTCGGAAGGGCCTTTGCGGAGGTTTATTGTGTTATAAAAGAGAGGCTGGGGTTATAGACTCGTCAGCAGTTCTATCAGGCCGTTCTTGGTCGGTATCTTGGCGAACTTCTCTGGATCCTTGACTTTGAGCAGTATCGGCACGTCACCGAAGAGCTTGAGGACCTTTCCGAATGGTATCTTGCCCTCCCCGGGGAGGAGGTGGAGGTCGCCGACGCCGTAAGCCAAAGCGTCCTCGGGCTCGACCTGCGGGAAGAGTTTTCCGAAGTTGTCGTGTATCATCAGGATCACCGTCTTGTCCGTTCCAAGCTTGACATCCTCGAGGAGCTTCTCCTCATTTCCCTGGGCGCTGAGGAAGGCGTGGGCGACGTCAAGGGCAAAGCCAACGTTTTCTCTGTCAACGTTCTCAACCACGTAGAGCGTGTCCTTGACGCTGAAGGTGTTCTCGAGGGCGAGCTTTATGCCGAAGGAACCCACCATGTCAGCCAGCTCCTGAAGGGCCTCTATCTCAAGGTCCAGCCTGCCCGTTCTGCCGCTCTGCATTACGATAACCTTCGCCCCGAGCTTTATGGCAACGTCGGCAACGGCCTTCGCAACGCGGAAGTGCCTTGTGTAGTATATGTTGTCGCGCAGGTTGACCGACGTCGGCATCCTCACGATGTAGTCTATTCCCACCCCCCGGAGGGTGGTCTCAACGGGTCTGAGCTTCTTCTCGACGACTACACCGTTCTTTATGAGGCCGAGGGCGTGCGGGAAGATCGAGACGAAGTCGTAGTCCTTTATCTTAACGTCCGCGAGGATCGACGCAAGAGTCTTGTCCTTCGTGACGAAGTGCGGGTATATGGTCACCCCTATCTCCATACCATCACCTTGGGGTGAGTTGGAGGTGGAATATAAAAGCTTAGCGAGGGAAGCCTTAAAAGCCGGTGGCTCTAAACCATCGCGGTGGGAGAATGAAGGAGAACCTATGGAAGTACGTGTCGGCTGTTCTGATCCTCCTCCTCGCGGTGTCGAGCGTGGCTGTTGTCCTTCTCTACGCACAGAACTCCGAGCTCAAGTCCTACTCACCTCTCAATGTCACCAACGGATCTCCAGTGGTTGTCGAGACGTCGCTTAACGCAACCTGCAACGGTACAGCCTACAGGATCCAGATCGAGGAACTTCAGAGCCAAATACGCTTCCTTCAGGAGCAGCTGAGGGCAAAGAACGCTCCTCAGGGCAACACAACGATAGCGATAGTCCCGGTTTTCGGACTCATAGACGACTACACCGCCCTTCACCTTATCCCCCTTCTGAGGGACATAGCCAAAAACGACTCCATCGGGGGGGTTGTTCTCTGGATTGAAAGCCCCGGCGGCTACGTCGGTTCTGTGAGGGAGATATACTCAACGGTTAGAAAGCTTGACATGGTGAAGCCGGTCGTTGCCTACACGGGGGGCCTAGCGGCCTCGGGCGGCTACTACATAGCGGTCGCGACCGATAAAATCGTTGCAGACCCTCTAGCTGAGGTCGGGAGCATAGGTGTTATATACGTCCACTACGACCTTCAGAAGAACTATGAGATGAACGGCATAAAGGTCGACGTCTTCAAAACCGGCCCTTACAAGGACATGGGGGCCGAGTGGAGGGGCCTTACAAAGGAAGAGCGGGAGATGATAGCGGACCAGATAGACACCTACTTCCAGGCCTTCCTGAGGGCCGTGAGCACCGGGAGGAACATGCCACTCAAC
>WAMH01000030.1 GCA_015522395.1 Thermococcus sp.
AGCTCCCAGGCTATATGGGAGCCTATGAATCCCGCACCGCCCGTTACCACCACAAGCTTGTCCCTCATGTTCCCACCGACCAACTTTCTCGGCGGAGGTTTTAACCTTTTGGAGAGGGCATGTAAGACTAGGCTGAATGTTTCAAAAGCCACTCCACTACGGTTTTGTGAAACTCCTCGCCCCATTCGGGGTCTTCGAAGATCTCGTGGTATGCTCCCTTGAACTCCCTCATGGTCTTGTCCCCTACTTTAAGCTCCTCGAAAAGCCTCCTCGAGCCTTCGGGTGGGGTTATCACGTCACCCGTCCCGATTAAGAGGAGAACGGGGACTTTTATCCTTTCCGCCTCCTCGTGTGCCCGCTCCATGTTCTCAAAGATGTTTCTTCCCAGCCTTGCCGAGATCCTGTCGTGGACGAGGGGATCCTGGATATAGGCCTTAACCGCTTCCGGATTCCGGGATAGAAGTTCGGGCTTTATACCGTTGGAGAGGACTAATCCTGGAGCAACCCTCCCGAGGAACTTTGCCAGGGCTACCATGAAGCCCGGCGTTTCTGGGCTTTTCGCTAAAGCCGGAGAAGAAGCGATTACACCCCTAATCCGCTCCGGCCTCGTCTCTGCATAGCGTATGACCGTTAAACCCCCGAGGCTGTGGCCGAAGAGGAAGGGCTTTTCGTTTAATTCCTCAATTATTGAATCAATTATTTCCATGGTCTCTTCGACGCTCGTATGCCCCCTCTTTCCGGGGCTTTTGCCGTGGCCGGGCCAGTCGAAGGTGTAGACTGCAAAGCCGGCTTCGTTCAGCATCCATATTAACTTCCCATACCTCCCGCTGTGCTCTCCGAGGCCGTGCACCAAGATGACCCAGCCGCGCTCCGGGGTTCCAAACCGGGCTTTGTAAACTTCCACAATCAACCCTCCAGCCAGAGCCTCTTGAGCGGAAGTCTGTCGAAGTCCTCATCCTCGCTCACTATCGCTTGGAGGCCGTTGTTCTGGATCGTGGCGATGTGGAGTGCATCCGAGGGCCTGAGATTGTACGCGAGGATAATCTCTTTGGCGGTGAGGTAGTCGTTAAACGTGATGGGGAGAACTTTTACCCCGGGTAGAATAACATCCCCAATGAAGGATATTGTCTCAGGGTAGTTCACTCCGTATTTCCTCCTGGAAACGTGAATAAGCTCGTCCAAAACGAGGACGTTCGTATAGACTTCGTTGTCCCTTATCAGATTCGTATAAAACGAATCAAGCCTCGTGGCCAAATCCTCATCTATGTTGCTGTTTAGATAAACGAAAAGGTTGGTGTCAATGAACAGCTTCATCCCCAAGCCCCCAGACTTCGTCGAACTCGTCTTCGAGGCTCACTCCCTTGAGGTCTCCCAGTCTGGCCGGCTTCTTTCCCCGCCTCTTTTTGTGATACTCCCTGAGTTTTTTCAGGAGTTCCTCAGTGTTAGGTGCCCTCTTGATAACCAGTTCGTTCTTCTGAGGTTCGACTATGACCTCCCCGCCCTCCTTTATCCCGTAGGCCTCTCTGAAAACCTTGGGGATGACTATCTGCCCCTTTGGTCCAACCTTAAGGCGGATACTAACCAACGGTATCACCAAGTATAACTTGAGGTTCAACCGATAAAAAGGTTGCGAAGAATAGAGATCACGAGGAGAACGGGTTCTCCTTTATCTCCCTGTTCACAAAGTCCACGAGCCTCTTCACGTCGTCGCTTATGGTTTCTGGCTCCGGCTTCATCTGGACGTAGAAGACGTTGGTCTTCGGCGTTAAAGCGACGTGCTTGATGTTGGCCGGCTTGGCCATGCTCTCGACGAGCGATTTGAGCTTTTCCACATCCCGTCTCTTCTCAAAGAGGGCCTCGTAGGTTTTGCCGGCTATCTCAACCTCCTCCTTCTGGAGGAGAGGCTCGTTCTCTATGTCGGGCTTTAACCGGTAGTAGCCCTTCTGGATGAGGTGGACCTCGCGCTTTATCTGGGCAAAGGGCTTGAAGACGAAGTAGAGCTTGTCGTGTCTGCTCGTCAGCAGGGCTATCGGGAAGTAGAGGAGGCTGTGCCTCGGGAGGAGCGTGAGGGTGTACTCGAGCTTTCTCAGGTTGTCACGGTTGACCTTGTACTTGGCACGGAAGCCGATGTAGCCGCCGAGCCAGACGTAATCCTTGTCCTCGGGCTTTACAACGTCCTCTATCGAGCGGAGGTAGTGCTGCATCAGCTGGAGGTTCCACTTTCTCCCCTTATAGAACTGTATCGATGTAACCGCGGCGAGTATCATTATCGCCCACAAAACAGTTGATGTCATCTCCAATTTCATCATACCTCCGTTTCATCCAGGGGGTAATACCTCTGAAGGGTGGTGTCATCGACTATTTCAAAGTATCCCAACCTGTCCTCTAAAACGTTTACCATGTCCTCCACAATCCTGGCCTGGAGGGGCCAGTTCACGGCCATCGCGAAGGGATGCAGGGGAGTGTTGCGGGCGAAGGCAACGTAGATGGTGACCTTGTTTTCATCTTCGTCTATTTCCACCTTGCTGACGAGGCCCTCCCTGACTATGTCCATGTTCGTGAAGGGGTTCTTCACCTTCCTGAGCAGTCTTAGCACCTCCTCAGCCCTCAAGGATCATTCCTCCGAGCTTTTCAAGCCACTCTAATCCACGGGGTTCCTCCGGGAACATCGGGACCTTGACCACCTCCACGCCCCTGAACTGCCGCTCAACCTCCTCGAGAACCTTCTTCTGAGCCTCGAGCTTGACCTTTATCTCGGGTATCTCCCTGCTGACCTCTATCACCTTGTTCACCACTATCATGTTGAAGGGCACCCTGAACTTCTTCAGGCTCTCGTAGGCCCTCTGGGTCTCGTAGAGGGGGAGCATCTCCGGGTTCATCACCG
>WAMH01000031.1 GCA_015522395.1 Thermococcus sp.
GTACTCCTTGATTGAAATCTTCGAGTTGCCGAGGTAGACGGCGTCGAAGTTGTACCTCTCGATTATCTTGAAGAACTCCCCTAAATATTCGGTTCTCCTCAAAGCCGGGAGGTAAAAGGCATTGAAGCCCTCGTAGTCCACGCTCCAGAGCCTACCGAGGGCCTTCTCTATAACCTCACCCGGCGTGTAGAAGCTCAGGGGGATTGAGGGGGCGAGGTTGAAGTCGTAGCTACCCGGTTCATCCTGGCGGAAGAAGGAGTTGAACGGGGAGAGGGTGAAGTCTACCCCAGCCAACACGGGGGTTCTAAAGGAGTGCTCCCCCAACCTAACCAGGCCCAGTCTTCCCGGCCCCTCGTGCCTAAGGACTTCCATATCGAGACCTCAGACGAGGTTGTACCTCTGGAGGAGCAACAACTCGTCGAGGGTGAGCTTCTCCCCCTTCTTGAACTTCTCGAGGGCCTCGACGGCCTTCTCGAAGCTGGCGTCCTTCTTGGCGTGCATCTTCGCAACGAGGCGGTAGGCTATAAGCTCCTTGTGCTTCTCGTCGTACTCACGTATCTTCTTCTCGATTGCGCGAAGCTCCTTCCTGACTTCCCTGATCTTGTCGCGAAGCTCGACGACCTTGGCGTGATACTCGTCGGCCTCCTTCTTGACCTCGTCCGCCTTGTTGAAGGCCGCTATCATCTGCTCGTGGAACTGCTGGCTCTGGTTTGCTAACTTCTGTATCTCAAGGCTGATGTTCCTCCTTGCCTTCTTGAGCTGGTCAACCTTCTTCCTGGCCTCAACGAGCTTCTTGTGGAAGCGGTCTGCCTGCTGGATTATCTCAAGCTCTGTTGCTAAAACCTGTATCTGGTCGACGATCTGCTTCTCCCTGTCGGGGGTGATGTTCGGGTTGGTCTGCAGCTCCCACTCGAGCTTCTCTATCTTCTCCTGGATCTTCGCCGGCGGCATCTTGAGCCTTCTCAGCTGGTTGTACTCGTCCCTCTTCGTCCTGTACTCAAGTATCTCCTGGTAGAGGAGGTCGAGCTTGGCGTTTATCTCCTCGCGGTTCTTCTTAAGCTCCTGTATCTGCTTGTTGATTTCATCGCGCTTGGCCTTGTACTCGCGCCCCTTCTGGCGGAGCTGCTGGACCTCCTTGTTCTTCTCATCCCTCTTCTGTATCCAGCTTTGAAGCTCCTTCTCAAGCTCGTCGAGTTTGGCCCTTATCTCGTTTCTCTCCTTTTCAAGGGCCTCTATCTCCCTCTTGATCCTCTTAATTTCCGCTGGGTCAACTTTCGTCTGCATCGCTCTTACCCCTCTCCCTTTTTAGAACAGCTGTCCTGCTCAAACATTCTGAACCCAGAAAGGGAACAGTAAATAAAAACTTTTTGGCCGGGATGGCCATTCACAGGATGGGAAAAAGAAGCGCCGCCGCTCATCCGGTGACCTGCGTTCCGGTTTTCCCTTCAAGCGCCTCAACGGCCCTGTCCAAAGCGGCTATGACCGCTCTCTCGCCGCCCCACTCTACGAAGCGCATTGCAGCTAAAACCTTCGGCCCCATGCTGCCCTTCTTGAAGTGGCCCTCCTCGTAATAGCGCCTCAGCTCGCCCACCGTGACCCTTTCGAGCCAGCGCTCGTTTTCCTTCCCGTAGTTTATGGCCGCACCGTTAACATCCGTGAGGATCATGAAGATGTCAGCGTTGACCTCCTCGGCAAGTCTCTCTCCAGCCAGGTCCTTGTCTATGACTGCCTCAACACCCCTGAGCTGGCCGTTCTCCTCCACGACCGGAACGCCGCCACCACCGCTCGCTATAACGATGAAGCCCTTCTCAATGAGATCCTGAATGACCGGCGCCTCAACATGCCCCCTCGGGTCAGGACTGGGCACGACGCGCCTCCAGCCCCTTCCTGCGTCCTCAATAACAGTCCAGCCCTTCTCCTCCGCGAGCTTTTTGGCAGTTTCCTCATCGTAGAACGGCCCAACTGGCTTGCTCGGGTTCTGGAAGGCGGGATCGTTTTTGTCCACTATAGTCTGCGTTACTATCGTTGCCACAGCCCTCTCAATCCCGCGCTTCTTCAGCTCGTTGTGCAGGGCCTGCTGGATCATGTAACCTATCTGTCCCTGGGTCATCGCCCCGGCCACGTCCATCGGCTGGGCCGGGATGCCGTGAACCTGCTGACCCGCGTCCATGTGGAGGAGAAGGGCACCGACCTGAGGCCCGTTTCCGTGGGTTATAATCACCTCGTAACCCTTTTCGATTATATCAATTATCTGCTTCGCGGTCTTCGTAACGTTCTCCATCTGCTCCTCGTAAGTGCCCCGCTGGCCCCGCTGGAGAATAGCGTTGCCTCCAAGGGCTATGACAACTCTCTTCACCATCTCACCTCCGGGATGAATGAGTACGCTCACCGGAATAAAAACGTTCGTTAGGTGCCAGGACTGTTCACTGGAAAAAGGTTCGGCCGGCCGGAAAATAAGTTGACAAAGGTAAAGAGCTGTCAGAGATACCACTCGGAGAAGCTGCCGATGCCCAGCCTCTCAAGGGTTCTCATAACGCCCAGGGCGATGCCCTCGACCTCTATGCCTCCGGGGAGCTTGTAGGCGTCGCCGACGATGTAAACGTCACTTATCGGAAAGTCATCCACAATCTGCCCGCTGGCGACCCTGTTGACAGGATTCCCGTCGAGGTAGGTCTGGATAAGCAGGATTTCCCCTTCCTCGTCGAGGTTCGGGAATATGCGGTAGATGTCCTCTATGCCCTTCCTCTGCTCGGCCTTGATGTTCTTTGACTGGAGCGCGTGGTGGAGCATCATTAGCGTGTAGCCCTCGGGGGCAAGCTCGGGACTCAGCGATGACGGCTCGTTGTAGCCGTTTATCCTCTCGGTGTCGAGGGTAAAGACGACGGTGTTGCCTATCCTCGGCTTCCCCTTCAGGGCGACGTTGTATTTGATGCCCTCGCTCGGCCTAAGAGAGTCGACGCGCTTTAAGTAATCGCGGTCGAAGTTGTCTCTACCTACGAGTTCAACGGTCTCCTTTATCCCGACGTTGGAGATTAAGATATCGTAGCTCAGCTCGTCGCCATCGGCGGTGATGACCCTCTTTGCATCGACGTCTATCTCGACGACCTTCTTTCTAGTAAGGACTTTTCCGCCGCTTTCTTCCGTTATCCTCACCAGTTCGCCGGTTATCGCTCTGCAACCGCCCTTAACGAGGCCCGGTCCGCCCCACTTCAGAGCCGCTTTTATCTCCCTCGCAAGCTCTCCTGCGGGAACGTCCAAAACGCTGTCGGCCCAGCCGAGGAAGCTTTTAATGAAGCCGTCAACGAACTCGTTGTCGCCTATCCTCTCCCTTATCCACTCCCGCCCGCTCATCTCGGCCTCTTCACCGGAGGGAAGCTTGTTCCTCTTGACGTCCGCGAGGAGCTTCATCGCCCTTGCCCTCTCGCGCCAGCCGAGATACTTCCAGCCGTCGTGGTAGTGGAAGATTTTTCCTCCGTAGAAGATCATGCCCTTTGGGTCGGAGTTCACTATCGTGACGTTTGCACCGAGGAGTTTCAGCAGGTAAGCCAGGGGGCCGTCTTCGCCGTGGGGGAGCATGTGGAACGCCCCAGTAGAGAGGCCGAAGCCCTTGTAATCCAAGTTCGTGAAGCGGCCGCCGATGTAGGGAGCCTTTTCGAGGACTGCGACTTCATAGCCGTTCTTCGCGAGGAAGGAGGAAGTCAAAAGCCCGCCTATTCCAGAGCCTATAATGACAGCCTTCATTCTACCACCTGAAGAGATGACATAGGAGGAATTATAAGGGTTTGGTCGTTGCATGATTATGCAACTCTTTTACACAGGCTTCTTTTGATTCGTTCTAATAGGAAAATTTGGGTTAGAATAAATTCATACTTGAAAAAAAAGAAAAAATTTTACTTAAAGTAAAGAGAAAAGTTTATATATAAAATATAATAAAGGTATTGCATGACCTGTTAGG